>JAUIKE010000102.1 GCA_030430845.1 Bacteroidia bacterium
ATACACCTACCTCCCATTAGGAACTACGGCCCACAAACAGGGGCGGATCGTAGGAGAAAATGTACTGGGCGCGAACAAAAAGTTTCCCGGCTCCCTCGGTACTCAATCGGTCAAACTGTTTGATACCGTAGTGGCCAGAACAGGCTTGAACGACAAGGATGCCAAAGCCTTTGGCGTCAAGAGCTTCACAGTAGATGTAACTTTCGATGACCATAAGGCATACTATCCCGGCGCAAAGGATCTTAGGATCCGCCTGACGGGCTTTGCGGAAAACGGGAGGTTACTGGGCGCGCAAATCATGGGCTCAGTGGATTCAGAGGTTTCCAAACGAGTGGATATTGTAGCCGCCGCTATTTTTAACGGCTTAACTGTAGCGCAACTCAACGATCTGGACCTGAGCTACACGCCTCCCCTGAGCAGCCCCTGGGACCCGGTTCAAATGGCCGCGCAGGAATGGTGCAAACAGCGCAGACTTCAGGGGAGATAAGCCTGCACTTCTTTGACGGTCTGCCGCGCTGATCGGCCTACTCCGATCAGTGTGGCAGAGGCGAAGCCCGTCCAGCTTCCGTAACCGACCAGCCAGAGCCCGGGTACATCCAGTGCTCGCGTTCCTTTGGTAGGAATGCGGCCTTTTTCGTCTCGTTCAAGCAGCCCTTCGAGGTGCTCCGTAGCGTATCCGAAGCCGGTACACCAAATTATGGCATCGAAGTTTTCGCGTTCGCCGGATGTCCAAATCACACCTTTTGCATGGAGCCCCTCTAGCTGCCCGTCGGCCTTCAGTACCTTTCTTTCCCGGGCTTCTTTGACAGAAGGGACCATGACGATATTACCCAGTCCGAATTTGCCGGGCTCAAAAGTTTCGCCCTTTTGCTGGGCGTAGTATTTGGCGGAGGCTGCGTCAAACAACACTCGGCCGTCCACATCGTCGGGCAGGAATTGTGGGGCCTGCCGTACGGCCCAGGAAGTGTCGGTCACCTTGGATACTTCGGCCAATATTTGGGCTCCCGAATTACCTTCGCCTACGATCAATACCTTTTGGTCGGTAAAGACACCTGGCTCCTTGTAAAAAGCTGAGTGTAATTGTATGCCTTGAAAATCTTCCCGCCCAGGCAGCTCAGGGATCAGGGGTCTGGCCCAGTTGCCGGTGGCGGAAATGACGGCCCGGCTGCGATAAATTCCCTTGGTGGTTTCTAACAAAAAAATATCCCCCTCTTTTCGGACCTGCTTAACTTTGACCGATCGCTGAACGGGTATTTTGTAGCGTTTTTCATACCGGCACAGATAATCGATCACCTCACTTTTTGAAGGGAATCCTTCTTTTGGTTTGGGCATCCACCAGCCGGGCAAGGAACTCTGCTCGGCCGGCGAGAACAAACTCAGCGAGTCCCAGCCATGCAGCCATGCACCGCCACAACTTTCCTGTTGGTCCAATAACAGATAGTTGAGGTTGGTTCGGCGCAGATAATAGCCGCAAGCTAAGGCACTCTGTCCGCCTCCAATTACTAGTATGTCGTGCATGCTATTTTTTTGGCAAAAAACGCTTAGGTAAAGGATTGTTCTTCCGTTCGCTGTCGTACATCCAGCCCAGTATCCACCAGCGATTTCCATCGTGATAAAGTTGAATGCTGTTGATGCCTCTGCCTTTTACGGGGCCGTCCGCTTCAATGGTGTATTCATAGGTACTCCATACGTGCGTGATGTGGCCAAAGGTAAAAGTCTCCCGATGGATTTCTCTTTCGAAAAAAGCGGCTGTAGAGGCAAAGTCCTTATGATATTCGTCCAGGGTGATGCTGGCGAGTCGTGGCTGTCCTTCGGGGTCTTCACTGACGATCATGACGTGTGCGTCCGGGTGATGGAGCGACTTGTCGCGTGCAACCTGCCGGGGCCCTTCAGGGCCGGATACTACCTCGTAATAAGCATTAATAATGCCGTCGAGCGTTTCTACATCCTTTTTCAGGGGATAGGCAACTTCTTCTTTTTTTCGAAGTTTATCGGCTATTTTTTCCAATACTTCCCGATGGCTGTAGTTGGTACAATGCCCTTTTTGAGGAGAAAATTCAATGACGGCATCTGATACAGGGCTCGTTGTTTCCTTCATAAACGCATCAAAAGTCCGAAGGGCATTATTCAGGTAAAACTGATCCATGTCTCCCATCCAGACGTAGACCTTATCCTGTATCTTAGGCCCCAGCGTACTCCAGTTAGCTTTGACATGCTCTAGCAGGTCATATTTTTTCCAGTGGGCGGCAACCTCTTTATCGATCTTCCCGGACATAGGATCAAAAACGGCCTTCGGCAGGCCCGTTTCGGGATCTTTGGGACTGTAAAGGGCGTTCCAGGCACCCCACTGTTCTCCGGAGGTTACAAAAGAGTTAGAGTAGCCGACTGCATTTTCAACCGCAATTTCCTGTTGTATAGAAAAAATAGGCTCTCCGTTGGTCCCTCGCATGCTGGGCCGTAAATAGCCTGACTTATTAAAAAAGGCGTTATCGTCTTTATTTAAATTGATCAACTGCATTTGCTCGAAGTGGACAGGATCGGGGCTGTACGACCAGGTTCCGCCAAACACATCCGGGTAGAAGAGCTGTAAGGCCAGCGACACCCAGCCTCCGGTAGAGCAACCATCCAAAAATCGCTGGGCCGGATCCGCTACTGCTCGGTATTCTTTTTCCACATGCGGGATCAGTTCATTAACCAGGGCCGTACCATAGGGGCCGCTGTTGTCCGAATCCAGTTGATAGGAATCGCCAAAAGGACCTTCTCCATCCAGGAAAACGGTAATGATCTGCGGCGCTTCGTCTGATTGCCACCAATTCAAAAAGGCGGTGTCTCTTTCAACATAACGATTGACGCGGGTGTAGCGGCCGCCATATCCGGCAATGTTGTAACAGACCGGGAAACGGGCATCCGGGGCATCATAAAAACTGCCGGGAAGTAAAACAGAGGCTTTGACCGACACCTCTTTACCCCACCAGTCAGACAGTACTTCACTTTTCAGATCGATTACTTTTACTAAGGGATGATCCGCCGGCTTGCTTGGGGGAATAACCTGATCGAGACTCAGTTCAAGCTTGGCTTGTTTTCCCAGCGTGATCTCTTCCACCTGGCTATAGAGATTACCCGGTGCATTGGGTCCCGACTCTTCCTGATCGTGGTCCCAGAGCACCTGAACATGATAAGTTCCGGCGGGAATATTGGACAAATCAAAATCACTCATGGTGAATAGGTCAGAGCTACTCGAAATGGTCATCGTTTGCCCGTCCCACCGGTCCAGGTTGATCGCGAAGATGTGATTTTTGAAGGAAGGCCACAGTTGCTGCCGGGGCTCCGGGCGGTTTTGTTCGCTAAGAAAAACGAACAGACGACCGTTTTTT
The DNA here is from genome assembly GCA_030430845.1 of Bacteroidia bacterium. Taxonomy (GTDB): domain Bacteria; phylum Bacteroidota; class Bacteroidia; order Chitinophagales; family Saprospiraceae; genus JANQPA01. Next base: position 3,375 of record JAUIKE010000102.1, read on the forward strand.
GCGTCGAGCTTCACAGACTTCGAAAAGGCTACTTCTACAGACAGAGAGCCGGTGGATTGTGCAAGCAGTATTTGGCTTGGTACCAGACAGGTGAGCAGAAAGAGAACAAATTTGGAATGCATCATGAATTAGTTTTTTATATCCGCTAACTTAAGCTTTTCCTTCTCGCCGCTGAATTAACTCCAACTTAATTTTTTCCATTGTTTTATCATCCAACTTATACCAGAACAGCAAAACGGCTGTCAAGATGTATAAAACGCCGGGAATAACCGAAAACAGCATTTTCAGGGCAAAAATAGATTCGTCGGTTTGCTGAATGGCTTCTCCATCATAATTAGCAATGGTCAATAACCAACCGGCCAGGCCGATGGCGATACCGCCGCCGATCTTTTGGGCAAATGTAGTGGCGGAGAAAAACAAGCCGGTCGCTCTTCTTTTATTTTTCCACTCCGAAAAGTCGACCGTATCAGCAATCATCGACCACAATAACGGGATAGTTGGGGCGATGGCCAGCTTAGAAAGAATATTGATGGTATGGAGTAAGTAAAAATCATCTTCGCCGGGAATAAAAAGTGCGACGGTTAGTATGCCTGAGAGCGCCGAGCAAACCAAATACACATTGCGCTTCTCAAACCGCTTGGTTAGTGGCGTAGCTAATAATACTCCTATAATGAGTGAAACGGTTGTGGCGGTATATAAAACGGTGGCCTGATTTTCATCGCCGACATAATATTTGAAATATTGATTGATGACCGCTCCCTGGATATTGATCAGAACAAAAGTAATGATGCCTAAAATAAATAGGATCAGCCAGGCTTGAACGCCGAACACATTTTTGAGATCCTCTTTCAGGTTAGACTGCTGATCGGCCGGCGGGGCAATTCGTTCTTTGGTAGAGAAAAAAGAAATGACCAGTAAAACCGTGCCTAAGATGGCCAAAACGATGGAAATGGTTTGAAAGGCCGTTCGTTCATTCTGGACGATCACTTCTCTTAAGGAGCCACTGCTATCCAGCAGGCGGGCCTCTCCCCAGTTGTGGGCCTGAATGAAAGAGAGCGCTTCCTGTGGCATATTGATGCTCTGCGCAAAGCTCAGGACCTCGTCCACGATCAGTGTGTTTTTAAATACCATCGTAAAGCTGACGATGAACATACCGATAAAACCCAGGAAAAAGCGGTACTGATTGAGCTCAGTGCGTTGGGTAGAGTCGGCTGTCATAACGCCAGAAAGCGCCGAGTAAGGGAGGTTGACAGCCGTATAGGTGGTGCTAAGCAACAAATACATCACCGCTGCCCAAATGACCTTCCCGTTCTCTCCATAATCCGGAGTTGTAAATAACAAAACCAAAGAGATGCCCATAGGCACTGCAAACCAGATCATGTAGGGCCTGAACTTACCGTATTTGGTCTGGGTACGGTCAGCCAGAATGCCGATCAGAGGGTCGGAGATGGCATCCCATACTCGGGCGGCCAGCATAATGGTGCCGGCTACGGCAGCAGAAATGCCGTAAACGTCTGTGAAATAAAAGAAGAGGAACATCCCCGCCATGTCCCAGGCAAAGTGACAGGCGGTATCTCCGAGTCCGTAGCCGAATTTTTCGCGGAAGGATAACTTGTTTGTGTTGTTGCTCACTGTGTTTTATTTTAATCAGACATATGTTTGGTAGTGATGGCTACCGCAATCAATCATGTAATGAATACTGCTCTTTTTTCTATAATGGCAGAATTAAATATAGACAATTATTCAAAATGGATGGAGGCTGTCATCTTAATCGAGATATTCCCCAACTGATCAAGGAGGCCGGCTTTGTGATGGAGGAGTTGAATACCAGGTACATTCCTGGGCCGAAAATTGCTTCCTATCATTATTGGGGGGTAGCGAGGATTATTTAAAATATTACAACGGGTCTGTTTTATCTGCCCGTAGGTCTGAATATTGAAGTTTATAAAATTATCCTCCCTAACTGGGCAGGGACGTTAAGCTCCTTACAAATGGCTCCGGCCATGCAGCCCGTATGGGAGGAGCGTCATATAAACCACGATGGTTGCAAGCATATGACGCACCTCTGGAGCTTTTAGAAGGTAGTCAGCTCCTTGTTACCGATATTTCGCCTCTCCGAGGCTCTTGGACTTTGAGAACTTAACTGCCTTGTCCAGCCGGCGCATAATTTCAATTTTCTATGTAGGCACCTACAGGCGGATAAAACAGCCCCGTTTTATTGTATGAATCTATCAGCATCCCTAAATGTCAGATATTATCATTTATGGAGGGCATTCCCATAAGAAAGGTCCATAAGCTCGCCTCATCAAGCATTTTATTCCCAAAAACCCTATATTTAAATAGCTCTGCCTGAAAACGACTTTAAAACAGCACCCTATGCAATGCAAGTACCCATTTTCCATCCTTACTTTTCTATTGTGTTTTTCTTTTTTTTCGCAAGAGCTATCTGCCCAAAAAGGCCGTATCGTGCCGAATTGCCCGATGAACATCATCATCGCCATTGATTTTTCAGGCAGTGAACGGGCTTATCTCGACGAGATCCGGACGGCCTTAGTGGCCCTAACGGAGCCTTTTGAATTGGATGAAGCTAAGTTAAAGGTTGGCATTATTACCTTCAATCGCGGAGCACAACTTGTATTACCGTTGACAGGGGATACTCAAAAACTGGACGAGGCTATTCATGACCTTCGCATGGCTAGGCTGGTCTATGCGACGGATATTCACGCTGCTATTGATTTGGCCAATAAAGAATTTTCCAAGCACTCAGAAAGAAGTGTTTATAACTATTTCGTACTCATTTCAGATGGCGATCCGCATGCCCACGCCCGTGGCCACGGCTGGCAGGCCGATCTGATAAATATTGACCGACTGAAGGCCGGAGATCCATCCATTAATATGGAACCCATTCATGTTTTTACCTTGTACACCGGCAGCATGTCTCCTTTTCGAAGCCGATTCGGAGGCACGGTCGAAAAGGCTTCTGTGAATCATATGAAAAAAATGGCTACGGATGGTAAATCATTTTTCTACTTTGAGCAGTATCCGGAGCTGGTGGAGTATTTTTTGAGGATTAGTAATTGCTTGTAAGTTTAGTGACCGCTCGAAAAAAAATGTTGGAACGGGGCAGCTGCCCCGTTCCAACATTTTTTTTCGAGCCAAATGACTTTCGATGGTCATTCAAACCTTAAGTGCTTAGAGAAAAAGGGCAATACCTTATTTCGCAGTCGCTCAGCAATTCGATTGAGGTGGTCCCCTTCATAGCTTTCATAAAAATGCGGAATTTCGTAAGATTCTAATATCTCATGCAATCTTTTGGTCGCCTCACTTATTCCATAGTCCTGCAGACCGGCATCCAGCCCGATAGCTTTCAGCTTTTTTAAATTGGGAATGTATTGATCTATGGTGTATAAAATCCTGTTGGCGGAAAATTTGGCGGCAATCTCAGGGAGGTCTTCACCATTTTCGTACGGGAGATCCAGGAAAAAAGGCGGTTTTTGAGGATTGGGGGCCCAGGCAGCTGCAGAAGCCATCGTGGCAATCAGGAAAAAACCGGCAGTTTCCACCTGGTCAAGCGTTTCTATGGCTTCAACTTGTTGCATAAACTCCGCCGGAGTATTCAAGGCGGTGCCTTCCATGCAACATGGACTCAAAGCATAAATAGCTGACCAAACTTCCTTGAATTTCATACCCAGGCGCATGGTACCGTATCCACCCATTGAATGGCCGGCCAGGCCCCGGCTGCCGGGCTCCGGGATAGTGCGGTAATGCTCATCAATATAATCAACGAGCTCTTCGGAAATGAAGGTTTCCCAATCGCCGATCGTAGCCGAACTGGAATACATACTTCCCTTAAATCGATTGTAGGCATTGGGCATCACTACGATCATTTCCTTGCTTCTTCCTTCTGATAAGGCCGCATCGAGGACTTCATGCAGGTTGATCCAGTGCTCTTCCCAGCCGAACCATTGGTTGTCGTTATCGGTAAAGCCGTGCAGCATGTAGAGTACAGGAAACCGCTTGTTGGGCTGAGTTTGGTAGGAGGGCGGCAGGTATACGGTCACATCTCGATTGGCGGGGTCTTTAATGAGATTGCCCTCAATAGACTTGCTGTATACTTTAATGCGTTCTTTGGTGCCTTTGGAGGGTTGGGCCATGCTGAGGGAGACTGTCAAAAGGGATAAAAAAATTAAGGGTATTCTTTTCATGCTGAATTTATTAAGGGAACTTTTTAGTTTTACTCTTACGCTTATTTTTTTGCACAACGTACGCTAATGGCATACTCCTTATTGATTTCGCCAACTGAGATCTCTTTTGTTTCATTTTCAAAATACATGAAGTGGCCGGCATGATGCTCGTGGGTAAGGTGATGAAGTGGTATTCGAGCTTAGATTTCTCAGGCCTATTCAGGCGGGGGCGTGTATTTCAAATAAGGTTTCACTTCCTCATAACCCTGAGGAAATTTACTTTTCAGATCCTTTTCAGGAATTGCAGGGTCGATGATCACTTTTTTTTCTTTTTGCCAATTAGCAGGCGTAAGAATTCCATAGCTTTCATTTAATTGTAAAGCATCTATCACTCTAAGGATCTCATCGAAATTTCTCCCAATGGCTTCTGGATAGGTCAGGGTAAGTCTAATCTTTTTGTCCGGCCCGATGATAAAAACGGAGCGAATAGTGAAGTTTCTGTTGGAATTATGCAAAATCATCCCGAACAGCTCGGCTACTTCTTTTTTACTATCGGCAATAATAGGAAAGTTGACCTTCACCTGCATGACCTCTTCGATTTCCTGAATCCATCCTCTGTGGCTCTCCAGGCTGTCTACACTTAGTCCGATAGGTTTGACGTTTCGCTGGGCAAATTCGGACTCAAGTCTGGCAACTACCCCCAATTCAGTGGTACAAACCGGGCTATAGTCTTCAGGATGAGAAAAAAGAACTCCCCAGCTGTTCCCCAGCCAGTCATAAAAGTCGATAGTTCCCTGAGTAGATGCTGCGCTAAAATTTGGTGCCGTGTCGCCTAAGCCCAATCTCATAAGTCAATAAAATTGAAAGCTTTTATGGGAAATGTTATCACCTTTGGGCAAAAACAATTCCAACACAAAGTTTGTGTCCGTGAATATTTTTCCATACTTCTCTAAAGATAATTTTTTTCATAGATTTATAAAAACATCAACTCAATCATCAATGTCAAATCTATTTTCTCAGCAATGGGGCCATGACTGGACCGAACTGGCGCTGGCCAACTCAGGTGAGCCGATCATGTGGTTATCTTCTGAAGCACGTATTGTTCGGTTTAATCAAGCCTTGGCTAAGATGCTGAATTACGAGCCGGATACCTTAATGTCGTTCACTCTTTTCGACATGGATGAACAGTTGACCAAACGAGACTGGAAAAAGTATTGGGAGCAAATAACCCGTCAAAAATCCTTCCTCCTTGAATCTCACTTACAGACCCAGGAAAATAGCACGATCCCCGTAGAATTGAGCTTCGCATTGATCGAAACGGACCAGCTGGATCTCTGCTTTGTATTTGTAAAAGATATATCTAAAAGGATCGAATCCCGTACCAAACTGGAAGAGGCTAATCTGCTTTTGGAAATGATCGTCAAAGAACGAGAAGAAAGCTCTAAAATGACCATAGAGGCATTAAAAGCCCGGCAACTCACCGCACATACATTAGAGAAGTTGGAGCGGAGGAATCAATTGATACTGGATTCGGCTGGCGTCGGTATTTATGGCTTGGATACGCAGGGGCATACCACTTTCGCCAATAACGCCGCAGCAGAAATGGTCGGATGGGAATTGGAAGAATTGGAGGGTAAGTCACAACATGCACTGCTGCACCACACAAAACCGGACGGTACAGCTTATGATGCCAGGGAGTGTCCCATATACGCAGCCTTTAAGGATGGGGAGGTGCATCGGGTCGACGATGAGGTGTTTTGGCGAAAAGACGGGACTTGTTTTCCGGTAGAATATACCAGTACTCCCATTAAGGATGCCGATGGTAACTTGCAGGGGGCAGTGGTTATTTTTAATGATATCACGGAACGGAAAAAAAACGAAGAGGCCATTAAAAGGGTCAATCAGGAATTACAAAATGCGCTACAGGAGGTTGCTAACCTCAAAAAGCAGTTGGAGTTAGAAAACAAATACCTGCAACAGGAAATTAAGCTGACCCATAATTTTGAAGAGATCATCAGCCAAAGCGCGGTCTTTAAAAAGGTATTACAACAAATAGAACAGGTGGCTCCCACTGATGCCAATGTATTGATCCTTGGCGAATCCGGGACCGGCAAAGAATTGTTGGCCCGGGCCGTTCACAGCCTTAGCAAAAGAAACGGCCGGCCCCTGGTTAAAGTAAATTGTGCCGCCCTGCCTGCTAATCTGATCGAAAGTGAACTGTTTGGGCACGAAAAAGGGGCCTTTACCGGAGCATTTAATAAAAAAATAGGCCGTTTTGAACTGGCGGACGGAGGAACCATCTTTTTAGATGAAGTCGGTGAAATTCCCATAGAGCTCCAACCTAAATTGCTCCGGGTGCTCCAGGAAGGCGAGTTCGAACGCCTGGGAAATCCTCGTTCTACGAAGGTTAACGTCCGGATCATCGCTGCCACCAATCGGGATCTTGAAAGCGCAATTGAAAAGGGAGAATTCCGGGAGGATTTATATTACCGCCTGAACGTTTTTCCGGTACAGGTCCCGCCTCTTCGCGATCGAAAAGAAGACATCCCGCTCCTGGCTCAGCATTTTGTCAGGAAGTTTAGCCAAAAGCTGGACAAACCCATAAGTGTGATTACGAAAAAAGTGATCAATGAACTAACAAGCTATCCCTGGCCGGGGAATATCCGGGAACTGGAAAACATTATCGAAAGAGCCGTGATCGTCAGCCAAGGCAAAAAACTGGATCTTGGGAATACATCGCTCGATTCAGGAAAGAAACGGAAAAAGAATGAATTCTGTACCCTCAGAGAACTTGAACGGGAGCACATCCTGAAAACCCTTCGACACACCAATTGGAAAGTTAGCGGAAAAGGTGGAGCTGCCGAATTGTTAGGATTGAAAAGAACTACCCTGGAAGCACGAATGAATAAGTTGGATATTGCTCGCCCCTGATTGCCAATATTTTGGCTTAATGCCAAAATATTGGCATTGTTGTTTTTTCTCTCCTTATTTTTTATTTGACTTAATAAGTTGATTGTCAGTATTTTAATTGCGTTTGTTTTTTTTGGCACGGTAGTTGGATAGGGGATTAGTGTAATTTATTTAAAACACTAATCTTTTTGCATTATGGAAAAGAAATATCCCATACCTCCTTTTATCAGGGAAACCGCCTTACAGAAAATACAGGCGGCCGAGGATGCCTGGAATTCCAGGAATCCTGAACAAGTGGCCCTGGCCTATTCCGAAAATTCAGAATGGAGAAATCGTTCGGTATTCCTCAACGGACGAGCAGAGATCATTGCCTTCTTGAAGGAGAAATGGTCCAAAGAGCTGGACTACAAGCTGAAAAAATCCTACTGGGCTCACTGGGAAAACCGGATTGCCGTGCGCTTTGAATATGAATGGCGCGACACATCGGGCCAATGGTATCGTTCCTACGGCAACGAAAACTGGGAATTCGACGACGATGGCCTGATGAGAAAGCGCTATGCCAGTATCAACGATTTACTCATCGAGGAAAAGGACCGGCGGCTTTGAAGCAGGAGGCGTCAAACAGGGCGCTTTTCTTGACCACCAATCTTAAAAATTAACCTTAATAATCATTAATTTTTTAACCATTTAATCACGTATCATGAAAAATGTAATCATTTTTTCAGTATCCCTATTCGCATTCTTCTTAATAGCGGGCAATGTAGTTGCCCAGGACAGTTACGGTCCGATTAACACGGACGACAGCCATATTGCCTTGGCCGGCTACAGCCCGGTATCCTACATCGATCTGGATCTGGCACAGAAAGGGTCCAGGCACCTCAAATCGGAGTACAAGGGGATGAGCTACTATTTCACGACAGAAGAACAGAAAGCAACGTTTGACGCCAATCCCGAAAAATACCTTCCCCAATTTGGTGGCTGGTGCGCCTTTGGAGTCGCCCTTGGAAAACATTTCCGGATTGACCCGAACAAGTATGTGGTCACGGACGGCAAGCTTTATGTCTTCCTGTATAATATCGAAGTTGATGCCAAGCAAAAATGGATGCAAGATCCGTCAGGCTCACTCAAAAAGGCTGAAAAGAACTGGAAAAGAATGCATTAGTAGGATTTCTGAAAAAACGGTGGCGGCGTTCTGTGAAGGTACCCTATAACAGGACGTCGCCGCTGTCATGTAGACCCTTTAATCTGTACCGATCTTTTAACACCAAAATTTTTTTAAAAATGAAAAAGGCACTTTTGTTAACCGTTTTTGGAATGCTGCTACACTACGTTTCAGTCGCTCAACTTCCCGACCCCGGATTTACACTGGAGGGCAATATTGCGATCGTGATCACTGACCCGCAAATTGACTTTCTGAGTGAAAAAGGCGTTGCCTGGGGGGCTGTCGGCGAGAGCGTAAAAGAAAACAATACCATTGAAAACATCGAAACCATATTTAAGCTGGGAGAAAAGTACGACATCCCGGTTTTCGTTTCTCCTCACTACTATTACCCACACGACCATACCTGGAAATTTGAAGGCGCGCTGGAAGTTTTGATGCACAACATCAAGATGTTTGACCGGAAAGGGCCGCTTAATACCCAAGGTTTGCAGGGGTCTGGTGCAGACTGGTTGCCCAGATACGATCAGTATTTGGAAAATGCCACCGTAACGAGCCCTCATAAGGTGTACGGACCGGAGTCCAACGATCTGGTGCTGCAGCTGAGAAAACAAGGCATCGATAAAGTTATTCTGGGCGGCATGTCCGGAAACTTATGCGTGCAGGCACACATGCATGACCTCCTAGAGCAGGGCTTTGAGGTGGCGGTTGTGGGCGATGCCACCGCCTCCGCCAAATTGCCGGGGCTCGATGGGAATGCCGCCGCACAAACGAATTATCGTATGATGGCCAGCCATTTGTTTACCACCAAAGAACTGGTGAAGGCTTTCAAAGGCAGCAGCTTAGGGTATAATGCTAAAAAACACCCCTAAAAGAATATTATTGGTTGTGTAAAAAGGCCGAAGGACTTTTTACACAACCCCACAGCCTCTTTATTTTCTTTGTCCTCCTCTCGCCATATCAACCAAAACCATCTTGTCAAAATTCAGATGGGCCGCTCCATCCACATAAAGCGATATACCGTTGATATAGGAAGCCATTGGGCTGGCTAAAAAGCAGACGGCATTGGCCACCTCCTCCACGGTGCCAAACCGCCTGGCGGGAATGGCCTTTTTGGCTCCCTCGTACATGTCCTGTATCGGCTTGGGGTAAGTCTCGAGCCCGGAAGATTGGATGATGCCGGGGGCGACGGAATTGATCCTTATATTATAATCTGCCCACTCCAAAGCCAATGTTTTGGTGATATTCTCCACGCCTGCCCGGGCTGCCCCGGTATGGATCATACCCGGCACACCTCTGAATACGTCAACAATGATGTTAACGATCGTACCTGATTTTTGTGGAATAAAAAAAGCATTGGCCATTTCTCGGGTGGCAAAAAAAGTGCCGTTGAGGTTGTTATTGATGACGGCATTCCAGCCCTTGTCGTTGAGGTGTTCGGCCAGCATCGGAAATTGCCCGCCGGCATTGTTGACCAGGATGTCCAAACGACCCCATTTTTTTTTGATGTGCTGAGCCAGGGCCTGCAGCTCTTCCGTTTGGCGGATGTCGCATTTGAATCCATCACACTCTCCAAATTCCTGTAATTCTTTCGCTGCTTGTTGCAGGGGCTCTTCTTTCCGAGAAGCGATCATTACTTTGGCTCCTGACTGAAGCAGCTGTTTGGCGATAGCGTAGCCGATGCCGCTCCGGCCGCCGGTCACAAGGGCGATTTGGTTGTTGAATAAGTCTTTGGTGAACATGGATAGCCGTTTTTTTCGTAACATAAGTAAATAAATATAATTCTGCTGTGTTGGGGCGGAATTATATTTATTTCACCCTCCTCCCTACCAATTTGACGTATTCTGCTACAAGATTGACGCAAAATGTCACCTGCACTTACCTAATTTTACCCCATGCCTTAAAAAACCAAGCATTTAATTTTTTTAAACAAAGAAAAGGAGTATGCCGAAAATCCTAAAAAGAGTAGGCCTTATTCAAATTTTTTACCAATGAAACAATCACTATTGTTATGGCTGAGCCTCCTATATAGTATCGGAGGCTACAGTCAATCCGTCCAATCACAGGTTGTAGGGAGCGCCGGTGACTTTTTCCAGACCAATGAAGCTCAAATGGCCTTTACCCTCGGCGAGGTGGTCACCGAAACCTTTAATTCAGGAGAGCTTATCCTCACCCAGGGTTTCCATCAAACCAACCTGATGGTGACTTCCCTCGAGGACCTGGCCGCTGAATTTCAGCTTAGGGTATTTCCCAATCCAACGGTGGACTTCCTGAGCATTGATGCGCTGCAATCACCCGAATCGTTTAACCTGGAGCTGTTGGATACTTCCGGAAGGCCCCTATTTCTTCAAAGGAATATGTCTCAGGGCGCCACCCATCAGATCAACTTATCCAATTATCCTCCGGGCATCTACCTGCTTCGTCTTCGCACAGAAGACCGCAAAAACATCCAAACATTTAAAATCGTAAAACTTAACTAAGATGAAAAAGCTCTTATTTTTATCCTTCTACCTTCCATCGACCACCATAGTCTTGACGGCGGTGTGTCTACTTTCTACCTTCTACTTACAGGCACAGGCGCCGCAAGCCTTCAAGTACCAGGCCGTCATTCGGGATGGATCCGGTCAGATCCTGGCGGACCAGGCTGTAGGACTGCAGATCAACCTGATCGAGCAAATGGACTTTGATACGGCCTCGGTGTATATCGAAACACATGCGGTGACTACGAATGCTTTCGGCTTGGTCAACCTGGAGATTGGCCGCGGAACGCCGGTGTCAGGCGACTTTTCTATGGTTAACTGGGCAAACCCGACCTATATCCAGATCAGCCTGGATGCCGCCGGGGGGACCAACTACCAGGAAATGGGCCTTGCCGAATTGCTTAGTGTGCCGTACGCACTCTATGCAGGCGATGCAGCCAACAACGAAGATGCCGACGCGGACCCGACTAATGAACTTCAGGACTGGACCACGCTACCTGGCATACCTGCCGATATCTCCGATGGGGACCAGGTAGATGATGCGGATGCTGATCCGACCAATGAACTGGAACTGCCGACCGATGCAGAGACTGGTGATATCGCCTATTACGATGGTGCAAGCTGGAAGCGAATACCAGCAGGAGCGCCCGGGACAGTGTTGACTATGGGCGCGGATGGGCTTCCCGCCTGGCAAAGGATCCCTGGCCCACTTGATAGTTTGTTGGAGGTAACCCTGCCTGATGGTTCAAGCATTTATGCTCATCCCATGGATAATAGTGGGAAAGTAGATTGGGGACCTGCAGTGGATATTACAGACTTAGCAAATATATCAAGTATTCCCGAAGCAGAGATGGATTTTAATGGTAAGATGAATACGGAGACCATCATCGCACAATTGGGTGACAACAATGGTATGGCCTATGCAGCCAAAGTTTGTGAGGACCTGGAGGCCTTCGGCTTCGACGATTGGTACTTGCCGGCAGCAGGCGAGCTGACTGAAATGGTCAAACAACTTGGACCAAGCGGTAGCATGGAAATGAATTCCCTTATTTATTGGAGTTCAACAGAAGGGAGTCTTAGTGGCAGAGCTTGGGTATGGGCAGGTAACTTTAGTAGGCTGTTTGACAATGTAAAGAATCCTGCTGGCACCATAGTTTGTCGTTGTGTCAGGAAATAAGCTATCTCGGCCAAAAGTCTGAAAAAGGAGGGGCTGACGAAAAAGGCCTTCGGCCTTTTTCGTCAGCTAATAATATTTCTTTGGGAGGTATTTAATTATCAAAAACTTAGTTTTTGATAATTAAATACCTCCCAAAAAGAAAATTATTTGGCGGCGAATAACGACGAAGGAGTTATGAGACGCCCCCTTATCAAAATTACTGTTTATCTTAAGCTGGAAGTTCATTTTATCAATGATCAAAACAGCTTTTAAATAATGACTCCAAATAAAGAATGCCTCTTGTTTGTGAAAAAAATATGCTTTTTTTCTGTTATACTACTAGCCATTACAGCCTGCGCACCTTCTGAAACGGAACAAACTTCTACTACCTCATCATCCGACTACCAACTCACTCCCATACCCTTCAACCAGGTTGACCTGGCTGACGACTTCTGGCTGCCTCGCCTAAAAACGCAGAAGGAAGTCCTGGTCCCTTTCGCCTTGGATAAAACCCGACCGGCGGTAGAAAACCTTAAAAAAGCTGGTAAATACCTTAGTGGCGACACGACCGATCTTCCTTTCCCACATCGCTACATTTCCTCCGACTTGTACAAAGTCATGGAAGGAGCGGCCTTGTTATTAATGGAAAACCCGGATCCTGCTCTGGAAGCACGGATGGATTCCATAATTGATATCATCGCTTCAGCACAAAAAGAAGATGGTTATTTATATGTCGCTCATACCACCGGTGTATCCAAGGATCACGATCATTGGGGCGGGGGCGGTATGGGAGATAAGCCTTATTCTTTTGTGGTACACAGTCACGAATTATACAACATGGGCCATATGTATGAAGCCGCCATCGCTTATTATCAGGCGACCGGCAAGGACCAATGGCTAAAAGTAGCTGAAAAAAATGCCCAGCACATCAACCGGGTTTTCTTCGAAGGCGATCCGAATTACAACGGCGGTGAGCCTGTTAACCAGGCACCCGGACATGAAGAAATAGAACTGGCACTCGTTAAATTATATCGAGTCACCGGAAACAAACTGTACTTGGATATGGCGCAAAAATTCCTAGATATCCGTGGCAAAACCTATGTGCCGGATGGGGAGGATTATTTGTCACCGACCTACGCCCAACAGCACAAGCCCGTGGTCGAGCAAGACAAGGCCGTCGGCCATGCCGTTCGGGCAGCCTACCTGTACTCGGGCATGGCCGATGTGGGCGCTCTGACGGGAACGGACGCCTACAATGAAGCCCTGGATAAGATCTGGCACGATATCGTCGATACCAAAATGCATATCACCGGTGGACTGGGGGCGATGCACGGGATCGAGGGTTTTGGTCCCGAATACGTTTTACCGAATAAAGAAGCTTATAACGAGACCTGTGCTGCCGTCGGGAATGTGTTTTTTAACTACCGCATGTTTTTACTTCATAAAGATGCTCGCTTCCTGGATGTGGCGGAAGTAGCCCTGTATAATAATGCCCTGGCGGGAGTGAACCTGGAAGGCAACGAATTCTTTTACGTCAATCCCTTGGAGGCCGATGGCGAAACGGACTTTAATCACGGTAGTCCGGGGCGCTCTCCCTGGTTCAATACGGCTTGCTGTCCGTCTAACATCGCCCGGCTGATCCCGCAGGTGTCGGGTATGATGTATGCTCATGGGGGAGAGGACATCTATCTGGCTTTTTACGCGAGCAGTTCGACTACCGTCCCTTTGTCGGGGGGGGAGGTGGATATTGTACAAGCTTCTGATTATCCTTTTGATGAAAACCTCCTTCTTACGGTCAGTCCGAAAAAACCTCAAACCTTTAGCCTGAAACTAAGAATTCCCAGCTGGGCCAGGGACCAATTCGTTCCGGGCGAATTGTATGATTATGTCCAGACAATTAGCGCTCCCTGGTCGGTGAAAGTAAACGAAGAAAACATAGACGCAGCGCTGGAAGATGGCTTTGCCACAATCACACGGGAATGGCAGCCTGGTGATGAGGTGGAATTATACTTACCCATGCCGGTTCGTTTTAATCAATGCCTTGAGCAAGTAGAGGCTAACAGAAATCGCGTCGCTGTGACAAGGGGCCCGCTGGTGTATTGTGCGGAAGGGATTGATAATGGCGGGGCGGTTCAGCGGTTTTTTATGGATAAAACTCCCGATCCGGCTACGGTGTCGGTTTCCGTTATGGATACCGGGATTTTGGAAAATATAACCCAAATCGATTTTCCGGCTATGGTGAAAAATGGGGATGAGGCGATGGAGGAAAGACTGACTCTTGTCCCTTATTATGCCTGGAATAATCGAGGGGATGGAAGTATGATGGTGTGGATACCAATTGAAAGGTAGCAACGAGGGCGGCCCCTGGCCGCCCTCGTTGCTACCTTTCAATTGATATAGTTGCAGTTCCCCTAAACTCAATGGTGTACAAAGCTCCCGCTCTCTCCACAATCCTTCCTCCAGAAATACCCTGAATCTCCTCTTCCGACCAAAGGGTGGCCGTATAACTTTTCCCCGCTACACCATCAAAACGGACCTGCCAGCCGTCATCCGTTAGCTGCTGCGATAAAATTCTCGCACCTTCACTTTTGGCCTCTTCTTTGGGGAAAATCGTTAAGGGTGCAATACCGATGCCGCCTGAATGAACGATCTTTACAGTGATTTCTTCGCCAGGCTTAATGGAAAAATCAGTCAATTGCACCTCTATACTTTCCGGGCCCTGGATTAGCTCGTAAGCGTGATCCTGGTCGTTTAAGGTGAGACTGAGTACTTCGGATCCGAGGGGCAGGGCCGGACAAAGCGAGAGCTCCACTTCAGGCCCGTCTGCGTCGGTTCTTGTTAATTGAAGGGTCGTGAGGCCTTCTTCTTTTTCCCAATTAAGATCTAATACGGTTTTTTCCATACGGATATTCTTCACTTCAGCTATGGGCCAGTGAATGGGGAAACGAGGGTTTAAATCAAGGCGTTTCTTGGGCGCATCCGGCCGTAGGCCGAGCATGCCCTCAATAATGGGCAGTAGCACCATCGTCTCCGACCAGCATTGCTGACTACAGACGCCAGCGGGCTGGAAAAATTCGCCGTGCAGGGTTTCCTCCACACTGCCCTTACCCCAATGGGAAAAATTGATCAGGTTGGCATAAAAGTGGAAAAAGCCGCTGTTGTAAAAGCCTGTCTCGTATTCTCCCAATGAGGCCCAGCCTCCGTACAAGGGCCAGACCATTCCGGCATGGTAAGAAACGGGATTGAACTTGGGATTATCTTCAGCAATCATGCGAATGCCCCAATCTGTTGTCATGGCACGGCGGGCAAATGGAGAAAGAGCTGCCTTGGCTTTCGTAGGATCTGATACCGTATTCAAATAAACGGGAACAGACTGTAGTACGCTAGCTTCCGTTTGGTAAGAACCGTCGCTGTATTTTCCATTGTAAAAATACTGCTCTTCCGCATCCCAAAAGCTCTCGTCAATTATGGATTTCACCTTTTGAGCATCGCTCCGATATTTTTCTTCCAACTCGGGTTTTCCTATAATATTAGCCATATAAGCGCCCGCGTCCAGACAAGCGGCCCAGCTACCTGCCAGATAAAACTCGGTATGGACATTAAACAAAGCCCCTCCTTCAATCCATCCGTGGCCGACATTGGTGTTCTCGATTAGGCCGTCGCCGTCGGTGTCGGTAGAGTAGCAGAAATCGATGGCTTTTTGCAGGCTGGGCCACAGTTCCTGAATGAAGGCCTGATCATTGGAGTACTTGAGGTATTGGGCCGCCAGGATGACATACAGCGGGCTGGCATCAGATGCGTCATAATGCACGGCTCCGCTGGTGGTGAGCTCGTGAAAGATCTTGCCGCTCAGGTTTTGATAGCGCTCGAAAACTTTCAGCATTTCTTTGACCCAGCCGAAATCGCCGTAGGCGTTGACAGCCATGCCACTCCACTCGCCGTCGCGCCCGAAGTACCAGGCATAGCCTGGCCGGCCACTGACTTCATGGCGTCCGTTCCAGCCTCGGGCAGTGGTGCCGAAGCCGGCCATGTGCGTAGTGCCGATGTCGGGCGTGGTCTGGAAAAATTGGTCGGTGCGAGCCAGCGCCCAGCGGTAGCCTTCGTTGAAAATGGGGTCCGGACTGGTAATGCTGAGCTTTTGACTTTGAAGCTCGCGATAATATTGATTGGTTTGTTCGTACAGGCCGTTGAGGTCTGAAAGGTTCTTTTCGTAAGTGTTGAGCAAGGTCTGGATGCCCTCGCTGCTACTACACAGAACAATGTCCAGATTTTCTCCGAAACCTTCCCGCTCAAAGAAAAAGCGACTGGCTACCTGTGTTTTTTTAGTTTCGACTCCTTCAGCCTGTGGATGTTCATTTTGAGCAAATGTCTCGTACCGGCCTATTGTTTGGGCGGAAGGCGGGTGGCTAAAACCGAGCAAGGTGGACAGGTTTTTATCTTGCGCGGCGAGCTGTAGCGTTCGGCTATCGGGATCGTAGTGGTACTGAATACTTTTCGTGGCCGTCTCATCATAGGGCCACATATATCGGCCGTTAAAAGTGGATTGAAAAATCACTCCTTCTGCTTCTAATGCTTCGGGGAGCTCGTAATGAAAAAGGGCAATCGGTTCATCAAAAGATACGGTGATGTATTCTTTAACCGTTTGGCCTGCTATCTGATATTCCCGCAATAATAACTCCGGTGAAATGGTGAGGGTGCCTTCCATTTGATCCAGCCATTGGACTTGCCCGTTTCGAACGAGTCCTGCTTGCAGGTCTCTGGCAGCCATAAAAGGATGCGACCAAATCTCATCGATGCCTCCTTTTTCTTTGCCCATGACCAGCATCCGGCGACCGGCCAGGTCAACGAAGGCCTCGCCGGGCTCTTCGGAGCGGGCGCTGATCGACCAGTCAGGAGTGGTCCATCGGGTGGCAGGGGGCAGCGCCGTTCCGGGGGCGGGTAGCGATTGAGCCAATACCTCTTGTGCCTCATAGGTCCAGTAATTCGCCGGGCCGTCCACTTGGCCGGTTAAATAGTCCACAGCATTTTGGTAAAATTGATAGAGTTCCTGCCGATTGTAGTTCTCAGGCTCGAAGTAGGTGTAGGCGCCGATGGCAAGAATATTCCCTTTCCCGACCGGATATTCCAGCACTAATTTGGCATCGGGATGGAAGGTGATGTAGGTCCATTGGGTACCGATGACCTTGGCCTGTGTATTCCCCGGAAGTGTTTCACCGAAAAAACCGGTTTTGCGAACGAGGTGGTCTTCTTTGGATTTCCAGGGGTAGGCTCCGCCGTGGAGTTTGTTAAATAGCGGATGGTCTTTGAAGGCATGAAAGCCCAGCGGGCGTCCGAAGCCCGTGTCGGTGATGGTGTCGGTTTGTGTTTGGAAGGTTTCGGGCTCGATTTCCCAGGTATTGAGCAAGCGGACGGCTTCCATGTCGAGAATAAGTCGACCGCCCTGGTTCAGATATTCCTGAATAGGGGTTTTGGCTGAGCCGGCTGCTGCTTGCTCACTTGTTTCCACCTGATGGAACCAGATGAGCTCGTAATCGGCCAGGTCAGTTGAGCCGGAGGCGATGTCTGCCCAGCTGATGGTTTGTATGTGCTCTTCCAGGTTTTCTTCGGCGAACTGAAGCCAGGCTTGTTCTTCAGCTTTCTCGTTGCCTCCTGTGATGAGGGCTATGGTAGGCAGTGGGGATTTTTGACAACTAAGGGTCATGATTAAAAGGAGGAATAATGGAATGCGGGATGGAGATGTCATAGTTAAAAAAATGGTTTTATAGCTCAGGAATTGATTTTTGTAAGCAACAAATTGGATTACTCCCCACTATCCTTCACACATCGAAAGCCCACCGTCGCGTTGCGCTCAAAACCAGGGGACACCCTCAATAACTTCTGCGAATAGGTCAACTCCCTCGGACCGCCTTCGACATACCACCAGCTGCTAGCCGGCAAATAGTAGCTGCCGCCCTTCAAAATACAGAAATAATTGGTGCCGTTATCATACACATCATTAGTGAGCTGCCAGACGCAGCCGACCAGGTCCTCCAGGCCGTAAGGATTGGCCCCTTTCGGGTACGAGCCGACCGGATAGAGCTGCCCTTCTCCGGTATTACACAGTTCGGGATCGACCTGTAATTTTGATACCGTTAGGGTATTCGTAATGACTTTTTGCTCTCTTTTTACATTAGCATCGGTACTCCAGGGCCATTCGCGTAGGTCGGGTGTTTGGGCAGCAAACTGCCATTCTATTTCAGTCGGCAGACGCTTGCCGGCCCAGCGGGCATAGGCCTGCGCGTCCTCATAACTCACATAAACGACCGGAAACTGCTCCTGCCCGGCCGGGATTTGCCCACCTGCCCAATGCCTGAGAAAGTTGCTCGTATCTAAAGGCTGGTAGTGAGTGGCCTCCAAAAAGGCTTTAAACTCTTGGTTGGTGACCGGATGTTTGTCCATATAAAAACCTGGTAGCCGGATCTCTTCTTTGGGATAATCTACCGGGTTGGGAATGAAGTTATCGCCAAAGCTTACTTTCATGCGGAAAGCCCCTCCCGGGATTTTGACCATGCCGGTAGGCGGAGAGCTTACCTCAGCAGTACGTTCTACTTTGCTGATCATACGAGCTGTTCCAGGGGGTAGCAACACGGTTTTCTCATCCAATAATTCTTCATTTTTGAATAATTGCAGTACGAATTTCCCCTCATAGCGCCCAAAATGATCCATCAAACGAATGCTTTGCGGATGAATGCCGAATCGGACAGCCTGGTTGTCCTTTTCATAGCTGGGATTGCCCGGCCAGATCTTGATGTAGTCTCCTCGGGTGGCGGAAAAACGGAGCTCATCGCCCATCCTGGATACGGTAAGCAGATCCGGCAAATAGGCAATGCCACTGACTGCGCCTTCATTGTTGGTGCCCAGCCAGTATTTGGAGAAGCCTTCGATCTTCGCTGGTACAGCAAGCTGATTTTCGATGGTATCCGCCCGGATCTCTTCATGATGCCAGAGGTCTACCAGGTGATACCCTTTCTTGGGGCTGATCAGAAAAAGCGGGCCGGAATAGCCTTCCGGAATCAGGCTAAACAAGGTGAAAATATCCTTGCCGGCCTTGGGCCAAAGGTTGATGTAAATACCGTCTACATAAGAAGGATAGAGGGGCGTGAAATCTTTTACGACAAAATTGCCGGTGTTTTCCCTCAAAATGCGCAGGGTACGCCCCCAGAAGCGATAATCTTCCTCGATCCAGTCGGGGCGGCCGGGGCGGAAGATGTTCAATTCGGTGCCGTAGCCGTTGAAGTAAGAAAGGGCGTATTCCCGGCGGATGCGTTCTTTGTTGAGCTCGGCAACTCTGAAGATGGCAAAATCGGGCCGGATGAGCTTGTTGAGGTTGAGCATGGGCGGATAGTACAAGGCATTGTGGACGCGGCCCGAAACGATGCCGGGCATATCCTTCGGCACGGCCATGCCTTCGCTGTACATGATCACGCCCTCGCGTACCTGATCGGCGGCCTGCTGCCGCTCAGGCGTAGATTTGCCTTCTGTATCCAGTACCACACCATCGGCTGTGGTAGCCCGGATCATGTCGGCCATACCGGCGTGATGGTCTTCCCATCGGGTACTTTCGTCCCAGGGGTTGTAGCTGATGAAAAATTTGGTGCCGTTTCTTCTTAGCATTTGGGCGACTTCTTTTAGCTTCTCGGTGCCGCCCGGCATGGAGCGAAACTGATCCCACTGGTTTTTCTGATCGAGGCCGAGCATGGGCCAATTGGGCCAGAGGCCGATGACATCGTCGCCGCCGTATAGTTGTTGACCCCGTTTTACAAAATCTTCGATTTGGTAGCCGCCTTTGGTATGATCATAAAACTGATGGTCCCAGGCCATGATGAGGTGCATGGCGTAGGTGTGGCGGATCCATTGCAGGTCCTGGCGTTGATAGAGGTTTTCTTCAAACGATCCTTCAATATCGTAGAGGTATCTTTCCTGAAAAAACATACGCAGGCCCTCTTGCCATTCGCCTTCGTAGAGATCGAGCCACAGACTGTAATCGACGGTGCCGCCCGGCAGGAGGACGGTCTCAAAGCGCCGACGCTGCGCCTGCTCGTTCCAGCCGGTCCGGCGGGCCAGCCCGGCGAGGTAGCGGGTTTCATTAAGGGGCAGGCTTCCATAGCCCAGTTCCCAGGCGTTATCCGGCACAATGACGTTGACGGGGGCTCTGCCGGGAAGGAAGAGGTGAGTGCGGGATAAGTAGTGATCGCCCAGGCCGGTGAGGTAGACTGCTTCACTGTTTTCTCCCAGCGGCACTACGTTTTCGAGGATCAGGGTATCTTGACTGCGGTTGATAAATTGAAGACCGAATTTTTTTCCTTCCTGCGCATGTTCCAATGCTTTTACCTGGACTTCTATACCCGGAAACTGTAGGGACCAATGTGTGTCCGTTTTTTGAACTTTGGCTTGGTTACTGAAATACTTTTTTTCATTTAAAACAAAAGAAAACAGGGGCGGCAGGCTTTTAAAACTGTGAGAGCTCCCTTCATCTAGCCTTATGTCCTTAATCAGCAGGCCTTTTTTAGCGTTAAATTCAATGGATTGGATATTTTGTGAAAGGACGAATAAAGGGACAAACAAGAGGAGGGGTGAGAGCAGTTTTTTCATAAAAAATTATTGTTTGATGTTGTTTGGACCTGATGAAGTTGTGGCGAGCCACAGCTTCATCAGGTCCAAACAACAGTATTTACTTTCCAGCAAAATAAAAATCTTATGCAGATCGAACAAATGCGTTCTCCCGAAATTCGGGAACGAATTAATAATGGCTGGACGACGGCCGTTTTTGCCTGCGGGGCAGTTGAGCAACACGGCCCGCACCTTCCCTTGTTTATGGATGCGGAGCACGGCACCTATCTGGCCATGGCGGTAGCTGATAAGTTGGGGAAAACCTTGGTTGCGCCCACGATCCGTATCGGCTGCTCGGATCATCACATGGCATTTGCGGGTTCGCTTACGTTAAGGAAGAGTACTTTTCAGGCAGTGGTGACGGATTATGTGACCAGCCTGATGCATCATGGTTTTGAAAAGATCTGCATCATTCCTTCTCACGGGGGAAATTTTAAACCGCTGGAGGAATTGTTGCCAGATTTAAGAAAGGCGGCTCCAGATGTGACCGTTCAGGCTTTTACGGATTTGGAGAAAACCGTGCAGGTTTGGAAAAAGGTGGTCGAATCCATGTCCGGGCAGGGGAATCGGGTAGGAGGCCATGCCGATATTGCCGAAACTTCCATCATGCTATACATGCATCCAGAGCTCGTACGTATGGACCTGGCCGAAGCCGGCTTTGCCAATGAGATAAAAGGTGAAGTGTTTGACAAACTGATCAAAGAAGGCTTTCATGTGGTCGCTCCAAATGGCATCTTGGGTGATGCGAGAGGAGCTACTAAGGAGATGGGAGAGGAGTTAGTGGAGGCTTTGGCGGAGGAGATTGTGGGATGTTTTTTGGATATTGGAGGGGGAAATGATTAAAAATTGATGCCAATATCGGTATAATAAATGCGGACTGGTGGCTTAAAATGAAAGTATTACACCTAGATGAATTTTCGGTAGGCGGACAGGAACGTGTTTCGAAAACCGCTGCAAGCAGTATGCGAGACCGTTGGGTGCAGAAGCTCATAAAGGGAACTATTTAAAAGAAAATGAAGCTATTATTTAAATCAGTTGATTAAGAAAAAAGAAATAACGATCTTGATCAACGCTAAAATTTATTCAATGGCAGAATAGGAATGGGATGAGAATAAAAACCAAAAGAACCAGGAAAAACATAAAATCTCCTTTGAAGACGCATCGGATATTTTTAATGATCCCAATCGATTAATTTATGGTCAAGTAAAAAATGGTGAAAAGAGGTATCGCACGGTTGGAAAAGCCTATGAAGCCATAATAAGCGTAATCTATACAATAAGGAGTTTGTCCTATCGAATGATATCGGCGAGAAGAGCAATGAAGGAACAGAGGAGAGCTTACTTGACAAAAAAACTAAGTAAAAAGCAAGAAGATGAAAACTAAAATAAGTGTATCAGAAGCATTAAAAAAAATAGAACTTGGCGAACAAATAAGTGGTTATTCCATCGATTTTGAAAGAATAAAAATCGAGTCTTTAGATGTAATGAAATTATCTAAAGCAGGAGTAAGTGTTCCTGAAAAAGCAATATACTATGATGATGAATCAATTGTATATGATGAAGAATTTGAAGGAGATTGGGTCGAAATTGATGGCGATCCATTAATGAAAATGGAAGGTGAAACAGAAATAAAAATTCAGTTGAATAGTGAGGTCAGGAAATGGATTGAATCAAAAAATATACAATTAGATGAATTAGTTGAAAATCTTATAGATAGCTTCTACAACACACAAAAAGTGATAACTAAAGAAAAATAGTTAAAAATCCGGTAGTAGTGTAGTCAATTAAAAGTCAGAAATGGGAATAATAGACCAACTTTTTAAATGGCTAAAATCAAAAGACAGAGACAGCAAAGAAATGAACCTTGGATATGTTTTAGATGGTGAACCAAAAACAAAAGAAGATATTGGAAAAGTCTTCAAGGCATTTGATTTGGAATCTAAACTCGACGTATTCAAACCACTAATCCGCTCCAAAATTGACTTTGAATTAGTTCCTTCAAGTGACGACAATATTAAAATTGGGCAATCAAAAATTGGCGGCAAACCTGATTTAGCAAATACAAAAAATTGGCCGGCAACAAATGCTAATAAACATTTGTCTTTCATTGGTCAATTAAACTGTGATGAGCTCAAAGAATTTGACAAAGATAGATTACTCCCCAATGAAGGGCTAATCTCATTTTTCTATTGCGCTGACCAAGATGCTTGGGGATTTGACCCAAAAGACATCGATAGGTATAGAGTAATCTACACAGAATTAACTGACAACTTGGAGCGAATAGACTTTCCGGAAGATTTAGAAGAATATTCAATCTTTCAACCGAACAAACTAAAGTTTGATAGTAGCTTAAGCCTACCTGGATGGGAGTATGACAGCATAGATGGTGTACTTTCTGATAAAGAAATGGACAATTATATTGAAATAAGTAGCGGAGTTGAAAATCAAATATTGGGTTATGCTAATTGCATTCAAGGTCCAATGGAACTAGAATGTCATTAAAAAAAGTGCTGTGCACCAATAAACCCTATTTACCACATCTCCTAAGGCATACACGGGCGTATAGCTGACCCGTTACCCTCTATTTAAACAACTTCTTAAAAAAAAGCAGCTTGAATCATACACAGCAAGTCCTCCTGGCAATCGTATTCGTTTTTACTTTCCAATTAATGGTAAATGCTCAGGTAAAGGAAGAACAACAGTTTTTGATAAAAATAGGTGTCAAAGACAGTCTCTATTCTGAAGTGTTAAACGAATCCAGAGACATTTACATTGAGCTTCCGGCTGATTATCATCCGAATAGCAAAAAATATCCGGTCGCTTATATTTTAGATGGGGAGGTTTTTCTACCTACACTTAGTAACTTTCAATCTTACTACAGTGGCGGATTTACACCGGAAATGATTCTGGTTGGGATCTCCAATTCAAAAAATCGAACACGGGACTTAACACCTTCGGTAATAACTGAGAAATATGGCATGCCTTTTAATGAAGAAACGGGAGGAGCGCAAAATTTTAGCGATTTTATAGAAAAAGAGCTCATACCTTTTATCGAAAACAAATACCCTGTTACCAATTACAGAACCTTGATTGGCCATTCATATGGTGGCTTGTTTACAATTTTTACGCTGCTTAATAAACCGCACTTATTTGCCAATTATTTAGCGATTGATCCAAGTCTTGATTGGAATGAACAGGAGATGTTGACTAAAGCACAGGCACAGCTCTCAGGTAATAATTATGTTGGTAAATCATTATTTGTGTCTTTAGGCGGGCAGTTACATTTCCAGAACTCAAAGATAACGATCGATAATGTCATGCAGGACCCATCGGAGTTTACGCTATTTGCGAGGTCTAATATTGGTTTTAAGGATATGGTCGAAAAAAATGAGCAAAGTGGGTTGGTTTTTAATTGGAAGTATTATCCAAATGATCTGCATGGCACCATAAGCTTTCCTTCTATCATGGACGGTCTGATAACTATATTTGAATGGTATCAAATGGAAAACACCGATAGGATCAACTCTTTTGATACGCCCCAAAAAGAACTCTATAACATTGTCAAATATAGAGAGGAGAAGCTCAAAGAGCATTTCGGATATGCAGAGCCACCTTATCCTGAGGAGCTTTTGAATATGTCGGGCTATATGAACATGGAAATGAATCAACCGGAAAAAGCAAAAATGTACTTTGAATTGGCCATCGAATATTTTCCGCAAAGCGCAAATGTATATGACTCCATGGCAGATTATTACGAAGCCCAAGGGGATATTGAGAGGGCAATAAAATTTATGCGCAAAGCCTTTGAATTAAGTGATGATGTATACTACAAAAACAGATTAGAGGCATTACAGAAAAATGATTAGAGGCTAAGATTCTGGACGCGTAATGGCAATTTAAGGGATAATATAAAAGTGGAAATCAAAAACCTGGACCAGAATAAACCTTCAGCATCTCCATTTTAATACCATCTTAACAAAAGTCCTGCTTTTTTTAACACCTCCGGTTCCTTATTCCAAACAGTCATCTGCTATCTTTAGTATTCAACCCGATTGTTCACCCGAAACCTTTTTTCAAGATGACGATTAAAAGAAGAGATTTTATAAGAATCAGCGGCATCCTGGGGGCCGGCCTGATGCTTGAATTCCAATTATCCTGCACGCCCGGCAAAGAAGAGCCTCTCATTACTTACCCGGTCAATGCTTTTCTGAAAATTGGTTCTGATAACTCGATCGAGATCCTGGCTAAAAATCCCGAAATAGGGCAGGGCGTCAAAACCTCCTTACCGATGATCATTGCCGAGGAGCTGGACGTCGACTGGGCACAAGTGAAAGTGGTGCAGGCCGGATACAATGGAGATCTGGGGGGGCAGGGCGCCGGCGGTAGTATGTCGGTCAAATCTAATTGGGAACCTTTACGCAAGGTAGGCGCCACGGCACGATATATGCTGATGATGGCTGCAGCACAGCTTTGGGAAGTGGAGTTGGAAAGCCTGAGCACGGAAAGCGGTAAGGTTTTTCATCGAGAAAGCAAGCGCTCGGCTGAATATGGAGAATTGGCAGAAGCAGCCGGGCAATTAGAGGCCCCCGAAGAAGTGCCGCTCAAAGACCCGGAGGACTTTAAGATCATCGGCACAGCACAAACAACTATTGATATCAAAGAAATTGTGACGGGCCAGGCTGCATTTGGAATAGACGCGCGGCCGGACGATGCCTATGTAGCAGTAGTAGCCCGATGTCCTGTTTTTGGGGGAAAACTGAAATCCTTTGATGCTTCCGGATGCCAATCCATAAATGGGTTCATAGACGCAGTGGAAATACCGGCTGCCGACAACCCAACCTTACGAAGAAGTGGCGTGGCCGTCGTCGCAAAAGACACCTGGTCAGCCATGAAAGCCCGTAAAGCCTTGGAGGTAGAGTGGGAAACACCGGCTAATCTTAGTCAAAATCACGAAACATTGCTGGAAGAAATGCGCCAAAAAACCAGCCGGCGAGGAGAGCTGCGCCTAAAAGAGGAGGGAAGTGTGGAGACCGGCCTGAAACAGGGGGCGCAGCAATTGGAAGCGACTTATATGGTTCCCTTTCTGGCTCATGCCGCCATGGAGCCACATAATTATACCGCGGCTATTGCAGACGACAAGGCGGAATGCTGGGGCCCGACCCAATTACCCGGTCCGGTGGGTGGAGTGCTTGTAGAGCGCCTGGCGGAAGTTAAAAAGGAAAATACGACTGTTTATCAGCAAAGAAATGGAGGTGGTTTTGGACGCCGCTTGCTGGTCGACAATGTGGCCGAGGCACTGCATGTTTCCAAAGAGCTCAATCATCCGGTGCAGGTTTTATGGACACGGGAAGATGATTTTTCACACGACTACTACCGTCCAATGGGTATGTATCATCTTAAGGGAGCACTCGACGAAGAGGGACAGTTGACCACCTGGTATATGAATGCTGCTACTACTTCCCGCTACCTGTATCGCGGGGATGATCAGTCTCCGCATCGAACAGAAGTCTTTCCGGATGCTTTCCCGGCAGGCTTTGTACCGAATTTCAGGGTGGAGTATTCGCCTATTTCAACCCATGTACCCACGGGTGCCTGGCGGGCACCCGGCCACAATGCCGTTTGTTTTGCAGAGCATAGTTTTCTGGATGAATTAGCCGAGGCAGCCGGGGTTGATCCTATCGACTTTAGGCTTCAATTATTGGGCACGGAAGACAAAGAAATGCCTTATGATGACCATGGCGGGCCAACATACAGCACGGGCAGATTGCGGGAAGTGATCACCAGAGTACGGCAATTATCTTCCTGGGATGATCGGGTGGATAAAAACAGGAAGCTGGGCTTTGCCGCGCAATTCATGTTTGGTGCATATGTAGCAGAGGTCGTTGAACTGGAAGCTGTAGAGGGCGGAGCCGATTTTAACATATCCAAGGTATGGGCAGCGGTCGATTGCGGAATTTTAGTCAACCAATCGGGGGGGCGGGCCCAGGTGGAAGGAGCGATTGTGGATGGGCTAAATGCCACCTTGTATGGAGAAATTCGCATTGCGGACGGCCAGGCTCAGGATCGAAATTACGACACCTACCGTATGCTGCGAATGTCGGAATGCCCACAGATCGAGGTCGAGTTTGTGAAGAGCAAGGCTTCCCCGCAAGGATTGGGAGAGATCGCGCTACCGCCGGTTTCTTCTGCTCTGGCCAATGCGCTTTATCAATTAACGGGAGAGCGGCGGCGGTCATTGCCATTGAGGAATAGACCAGAAATGGATAGTTAAATAAAACATGGGGCATCCCGAATTTTTGGGGCAATTTACAAGTCGTTTATTTTCAACCACTTAGACTTTGTTGTTCGTTGCTCGTTGTTCGTTGTTCGCGATTAAACGGACAACGAACAACGGACAACTAATTGAAAATCAAAGTTTAGTTGAATAGTCGTTTTTTCTACATCCTCTTTTCAAAACTACCTTT
>JAUIKE010000335.1 GCA_030430845.1 Bacteroidia bacterium
TTTACTGCAGGGATCAAAAGGCTTTAATTAAACTCTTAGCTTATCATTATTGCTATGACAGGCGAAAGGATCGTTTGAATTTCTTTGAAAATTTATATGATAAAAAATTATCTTGATGCCTATGCGCCGTGCGGCGAAAGTTTCATAAGCTCGGGTGTCAACCCGAGCATTAAAACACGTCCTTCAAAAAGCTGCAGAGCAGCGACACTCAGAACTAAGTGCATAACGTCAGTTATAAAGTGGAAAAAGTTGCTTGACAGCAACTTTTCCCATCCTCTCTTTTTCTTTTAAAATCCTGAACCATGATTTATTTAATCGAGAAGTTCGGCCTGTCAACCGGATGGGCCCTGGGAGTGCTGTTTGTATTTTTGAGGTACGCCCTGTTAGCCGGCACTTTATTCCTTGTTTTTTATGTGATATGGAAAAAAAAGCTGGCTTCCTTTAAGATACAGCAGAAGTTTCCCAAGTGGAGCCGGATACGGCACGAGATCCAACATTCTGTTTACACGGCCTTTGTGTTCGCTCTTTTAGGCATTGGGATCTACTTTTTGAACCAGAACGGATACACGAAAATATACACCGACATCAGCCAACACGGCTGGGGCTATTTAGTCGGCAGCTTTTTCTTGCTGACCATCCTACACGACACTTACTTTTACTGGATTCACCGGATGATGCATCATCGGAAGCTATTCCCGGTTTTTCACAAAGTACACCACATTGCCAACAACCCGACGCCCTGGGCTTCGCTCTGTTTTCATCCATTGGAAGCCTTACTGGAAATCGGAATCGTTCCCCTGGCAGTACTGATCATGCCTTTGCACCCGATAGCGATACTGGCCTTTGCCAGTTGGAGTTTGTTTTTCAACATGCTGGGGCACCTGGGCTACGAGTTGTTCCCGAAAGGATTTGTGGACCACCCCATCGGGCAGTGGTTTAACACCTCCACCCATCACAATATGCACCACGCCCGCTCGAATTGCAACTACGGACTGTATTACAATTTCTGGGACCGCCTCATGGGCACGAATGCCCCTGACTACCGCAGTATTTTTGGACGGATCAAAGAACAGCAGTATCAAAGCCGTGAAAATCAGTTGAAGTCAGTTTAAGTCCGTGTCAAAACCAGCCACGGAACCCTCAAAAATCAATTCATCCACCAACAAACAACCACCATGAAAAAGACAATAATGCTCCTTTTTCTCTTGGGCTTCCTATGCCAGGTACAAGCCCAAAGCATGAAAAACCCCGGCACACCCGAGCAAAGAGCCGACAAGATCACGCAGGAAATGATCAAAACCCTGCCCCTGGATTCGAGTCAGGTCGACACAGTTCACAGCTTGAATCTTAAATACGCAGAGAAGGCCCAAAAGGAAATCATCGACCAAAACATGAGCAAATGGTCAATGCTCCGCAAAGGTCAAAAGCTCAACAATCAAAAAGAAAAAGAACTAAAACCCCTGCTATCGGAAAGCCAATGGAAGAACTACCAGAAGATGAAGTCGGCCGCCCGAGGCAGGATGCTCAAGCAAATGTAGGGGTATTGGGTATTGGGTATTGGGTATTGGGTATTGGGAAAATATCAAATTTTTCTCCCCGAACCCTGGAACCCTGGAACCCTGGAACCATAAATAAAATCAATTTTCCATAACCCTTTTAATCAATCAATTATGAAAAACGCATTCATGATTTTCGCAATGTTCATTACCCTGACCGGCTTACAGGCACAAGCCGGCTTGAAAGTACAGAAAGTAGACGCCTCCGAAGTCCCGCAAGCGGTGCTGGACGCGCAGGCCAAGTACTTCTCCGGCATAGCAGTCAACCTCTGGGAAAAGCAGAGCGGCAGTGTTCGCGAGCGGTCGGGCGAGCGCTTTGTAGCCAACTTTCAGTATGAAGGTCAGAAGGCCCGGGCCCGGTATTATCCAAACGGCACGGCCGGTACGGCAACCTCTTACTACCTAACTGCTAAGGAACTTCCTCAAGTTATTCAGGATGCCGCCGCGGCAAACTACCCCGGCTACCAACTGAATACCGGAGAAAAAGTTACGGCCCTGACACAGGCCAAGACGGTTTTCCGTCTGCGCCTGCGCAAAGGTGCTCAAAAGTTGGTGGTGTATGTAGATGAGAGCGGGAAGGAGCTTAGCAAGGATAGCTTGCCGGGAGAAATCACGGCGGAGTAGGATGTTAGTGGGGCGCTGCTGGTAGCGGTGCCCCTTTATTAATGGATTTCAATTTTCCTGAAAAAGCACTTTTGTATTAACAAGTCTCACCCATAAAGCTCCATAAGGTGTTAATGATTAAAGAGCGCATCCATTTTTAACGAATCAGGAAATTCAAGTTAATGAATATACTTACCGACCTTATTATTATTCTATCCGTTTCGGCAGTGGTGCTATTTATCAGCACCAAGTTAAAGCTCCCATCTATTGTAGGGTTCTTAATCGCCGGCATACTAGTGGGGCCGTTCGGGGTAGAGTTAATCTCTACCGAAGAGGAAGTTCATGAAATGGCCGAAATAGGTATTCTCCTTTTACTCTTTTCGATTGGGATAGAGTTTTCGCTGGAAAAATTAATTGCCTCCAGAAAGTTTGTTCTGGTAGGAGGCGCTTTGCAGGTGATCTTCAGTGTGATCGTATTTTTCCTGGCCGCCTGGCAATTGGGATTAGATCTCAATCAGGCGGTGTTTGTCGGTATGTTGTTTGCCATGAGCAGTACGGCCATTGTGTTGCAGCTGTTTCAGGATAAAGGCTGGATGAACACTTTGTTCGGGAAAACGGCCGTTTCGGTATTAATTTTTCAGGACATTATCATTATCCCCATGATGTTAGCCGCGCCCTATTTAGCTCCTGAGGGAGCGGTAGAATCCGGGTCGTTTGGAAAAATTCTTATGGGAGTTGCATTGGTGGTGGTGGTGGTTTTTGCTGCTCGCAAACTCGTTCCTCCCTTGATCCGGAGTATTGTTCATACTCACAATCAGGAGTTATTTCTGATCTCGATTATTGTCATTTGTTTTGCTACTGCTTTCATTACTAAGCAATTGGGATTGAAATTAGCCTTGGGAGCCTTCCTGGCCGGATTGATCATTTCTGAGTCGGAATACAGTTTTGAAGCCCTGAAAAACATCATGCCGTTCAAAAAAGTTTTTACGGCCATCTTTTTCGTTTCGGTAGGCATGCTGTTGAACCTGAATTTTGTTGCTACCCATTTGCCTTTGCTATTAGGCATTACAGTCGCGGTTATGTTGATCAAATTTTTGATCATCGTTCCCATTGCCTTTTATTTAAAGATCGGCATTCGGAATGCCCTCATCAGTGGGTTGGCCCTATGCCAGGTAGGGGAATTCGCCTTCATCCTTTCGGAAGTAGGCTGGGAAGTTGGATTGTTGTCCGAATTCAATTATCAGCTGTTTTTGACCGTATCCATATTATCTATGCTCAGCTCGGCCATCATGATCGGGTTTAGCCCGAAATTAGCTGGAAAGATTATCAACATTCCCTTATGGAAAGCCTGGATCAGTAAGTACGATACCTCACGATGCCTGCCCGAAGTATGTACCTTGGTCGATCACACGATGATCATAGGCTTTGGTCCCGGAGGAAGGAGGGTCGCAAACTTTTTATCCGAGCGTAAAACTCCGCTGGCCATCGTTGAAAAAAATGAACGGAACATCACGGAAGACGACTACAGCTATGCCGAAATTTTTATAGGTGACGGGAAAGACGAAGAAGTTCTCAAAAGAGCGGCTGTCGAAGCGGCCAAACAAGTGATCATAACGGTCCCCGAAGCGACGGTCGCTGAAGATCTGACCATAAAAATCCGAAAGCTTAATCACAATACCCGGATCGTGGTCCGGACGAAATACGAGGAGGAAGCCCGGCACCTCCTTAAATTGGGAGCGGATCATGTGGTACCGGAGGAGATTTCGGTAGCGGATACGATTATGGCGGGGATGGGGTGAGGTTGGTTAGCCATTAACAAAAAAAGGCCGGCAAAAATGCCAGCCTTCCTGAGGTCGGGAGCGGATTCGAACCGCCGTACAAGGTTTTGCAGACCTCTGCCTAACCACTCGGCCACCCGACCAATAATTGTCCTTTGCGTATGGAGACGCAAATATATAGCTTTTTTCACTTCTTCGCACCTATTTTTAATAGAAAGATTGAATTAAATTATAGATTTTCTCTTTCTATGAAGTCCCTTTTGCTTTTTTGCCTTCTTCTTTTTGCTTGATCAAAAAGAAGCAAAAAATCAAGGCTGTATGCCAATTTGGACAGTTCTAAGCCTTGGTTTCTCTTCGCAATCCAAGCCGCTCGCACGCTAAGCTCAAGCATGGGTAGATTTGCTCTTAGTTTAAAATGATAGCATAACTTAAAGGCCTTTTCATTGGCTCACTTTCGGATTGCTTGCAATTACCTCAGCTGAAACCTTCGGCAAGAACTGTTAGCCAAATTCGCATAAGGCCGAAAAATGGTTTAGCGTTTCTTCCCCTGAAACCCTGAAACCCTGAAACCCTGAAACCCTGAAACCCTGGAACCCTGGAACCCTGGAACCCTGGAACCCTGGAACCCTGGAACCTAATATACATCACCTCCCATACATCTCCGTAAATTTCTCCTCCAATTCATCCATCGTATACCGCTCCGCCAATCGATACGCCACCCGGAAACCATTGTCAAACACTTTATCAAAATACACCAAACCCACGTTTTTGACATACACCTCCTGCCCGTCCGACTCTAAGCTCAAAGTGCCCTCCGCATTTTGTTCGATGGCTTCCTTCACCGTCAAATAAATGGCCTCCTGCTCTTGCCCGTTCCAGACGACCGTCGTGTCGCCGCCGAAGCGCCGGTTTTTAACTACCTCAAAGGAGACCGCCGGATCCACTTTAGAGCGCCATTGCAGTCGGTGCAGGAAAACGCCGCTCTCCTCACCTACTTCAAAAGGATAGGAACTGCCGGCCTGGATCTCTACCGGTACCTGGTGCTGAGTGCCCAGACTGTCCAACTCATATATATAGGTGTCGATCGTGAGCATGCCATTGCTGACCATTTCCTCGCGCGTGAATTGTTCGGGCAGCAGATTGTCGCCGTATTTGGTGCCGGCCAGGAATACGCTGTCCGGATATATGAAGGAGCGATAGTACCAGTACATTACCGGCAGGGAATCATCCTCCACCGGCCGGTACTCATACACCAATCCTTCCGTTAATTCTTTCATCGGGAAATAATAG
>JAUIKE010000336.1 GCA_030430845.1 Bacteroidia bacterium
TAAACTTATGGATGGTAGTCAGAAATACCCCTCCGCTGTTTCTGCCTTTGAGTTCCTGGCGAAGTTCCGCCCGACTGCTAACACTTCGGATGACATTATCCCCGATAAATCTCTTGGCATTGGTAAACTGCCCGCTCAACTGATCATCCAAATCCGTACGATCAGTGATCAACACGATGGTCGGACTGGCAAAGTCCACAGACTTCATCAGCAGGCGAGTCAAATACAACATCGTAAAACTCTTCCCGCATCCCGTCGCTCCGAAGTAAGTGCCTCCTTTTCCATCCGCCTTCGCTAAAGCTTCGGCGGACAAGTCCCCTTCTACTCTTTTTCGATGAACTAGTATATTTTCATAGAGTTTTCTAGCCGCATAGTATTGCGGATAGCGACAGACAATCTTTTCTTCCTTCTTGGAAGTATCCGGGAGGTAGATAAAATTATGGATGATATCCAGCAAACGATGCTTATCCAGCATACCCTTGATCAAGGTATGCATCGCATCGATGCCATGGACTTGGGTAGATTTTCCGGTCTTCGGGTCGATCTCTTTGTCCAGTCCTTCGATCTTTCTCCAAGCATAGAAGAACTCATAGGGAGCAAAAAAACTTCCGGCCTTGGTATTCACCCCATCAGAAATCACGCAAAAGGCATTGTACTTAAATAAATCCGGGATATCACGTCGATACCGATTCGTCAACTGATCATAGGCGGAAAATAGGGAAGCCTCCTCCCGTATGCTAGACTTAAACTCAAAGACCACGAGCGGCAGGCCATTCACATAGAGAATCCCATCCGGGATACGCTTCTCAAAGCCCTGAATCTCCAGCTGATTGACCAGTTTGAAAATATTATTTTCGGGATGGGCATAATCGATCAGGGAAATGTAGAGGTCCTTTTGCTTCCGGTCTTCCCGCTTGAGCAAAAAGCCATCCCGAACCCAATTCATAATCGTTTTATTCGTCTCATAGAGATCCGAGGCGGGTAACTTCTCCAAATCCCGGATAATCCCAAAGATCTCATTCGGAGTGATTCGTTCCTTTGAATGGGATTTTTTCAGAAATTCCTCCAAATCTTCCCGAATCAGTACCTCTTCCTTTCCCCGAATAATCTCCTCTCCCGGCACATAGGGATAGCCCTGCGCCTGCAAAAGCGAGATAAAAGCCTGTTCAAGTTGGGATTCGGTGAATTTCATTTATATAGTTCTTACTTCTTCTGGCTTCACAATTTTAGATTCATCTATTTCAGGGACCTCAAATATCATTGGAACATTTGACCTTAGTCCTTTACCCGCAGCAATTGCCTGCCTTGGTTTCAACTTAGACAGAGTTCCTGCTATTCCATGGCCAAAATAATTCGAAAGAAATTCACTACTTGTTCTGTCAAATTCTTGAAAAGAAATGATTGTATTGCATTGAGTCAAAACTGTTTTTGAAACATTTGCTGTTCTCTGGGCAATTACCAATAAGCCGACATTATATTTTCTTCCTTGCAATGCTATTTGTGCGATACTATTTATAGCAGCTTTAGATCCAAAATCAGAAACACCTAATGTTGCTGCTTCTGGAACAATAGTATGAGCCTCCTCTAAAACGATACATAATTTACTGCCGAAGGAATCATGGTTTTTAGCGATATGAAATAACAGTCGGAAAAATAACCTTGTATATTCTAATATAGCCCATGAATTTGCTACATCAGGTAATTCAAAAACTGAGATCCTAGATTTTCCTTTAAGGAAATCAGTAATAGATTCATTAAATAGTCTAGCACATTCCTTTTTTAAATCTTCTATTAATTTTGGATCACTTTTAAATCCTTTTGCCTCTTCTAAAACAATGTTGTCTAGATTTTTAAATATCTCTTGAGAATTTTTATCTGAAATAGTTTTTGTAATCTTTAAATCTTTAAAGTTTTTGACATATTCTCCTGTAAAATCAATGCAGATTACCTTTAAAGATTCATCTTTCAAATACTCTCTAACAAGGTTTCGCGAGAAAACTGATTTTCCAGTTCCAGTCACCCCTAAAACGGCGGTATGGTGAGTGAGAGCTAATTCTTTATTCAGAATTACTGGAAAGTTTGTGTTAGGGATTTTACCGATAATAAATTCACCCTTCTCTATTACGGTGTCTTTAATTTTTGAGCTTTTATAAACAGGGGAGTTTATACTAGGAACCCAACCATATGACTCAAATCTAGCTTTTTCTAAATTCCATGTTCCCAATTGAATAGCTTCACCAACAATAAGACCAGTCTCATTCTTTTTTTCTAACTGCTCAATTTTTGTAATTCCTTCAACAATTTGATAATAAACTGATTTTTCAGCAGATATTTTTACTTCTACTAGATCACCTTCTTGAATTTCAGATTTGGAATTGTAATGGAAAAGAATCTTTTCTATTCTAGAATTTTCTGAAATAATTCCAATAAATCGATCTAAATAATCAGTTTTTGGAACTTGATCGATTCTATAAATTATATCCTTTGTGTGAGAACTAAAAATTTGTTCGCCTTTAAAAATATTGTTAATCTCGTTTGTTGTCAGCACCTTCATCCATTGTTCTTCATTCAATAAATAGGAATCTAATACTAGACCTTTTCTAACTTTTGAGGCTTGTTCAATTGAATAAGTAAATTCTACAAAATCAAATCGACTTATAGAAATGTTTCTTTCAGGGAATAATTTTACTAAGAATGTATTTTTGGATTGAACACCAAAAATTTTTCCAGATGCATGTAATTCTTTTTCATTATCCTTTTTCTCAAAAATTGAGTTCACGATAAAGGATAATTCTTTCAAATTGAGAATCATAAAAATAACCCAATAAAGTAATAAGGCTCTAAACTCTCCACTATCAATTCCAAATTGGGTTAATGCTCCCCAAAGAAAAAATGCTGAAAACAGCATTTCTGGCCGACCTAATTGTCTGTTAATTCTAGAAAAAAATTGAAGTGCTTTATTTTCATTATTCAAAGGTTTGTTTCTAAAAAGCATAATTAAATAACTACTGAATCCTAAGTAAAAAGTTAAGCTAAGAAATACCCAAAATATCCAGTTTCGTGATTCATCTTGAATTAATAAAAGGGAAATACCTGCTGTAACAGCATTTATAAAAACATTAGAGTCTTTTGAGAAATGTGGCTGGTCTATTAATGAAAGTAAAATCAATAGTAGAAAACCAGATGTAAACCAAAAATCATGGATTAAGAACTCGAAATCACCTTTAACTTGCCAGCCGACAAAAATTAGGACTGAAAGGGATAAGAATAAAAATATAAGTCTGACTCGTTGATTCATTGGATGTCTAATTAGTAGTAAGTTTAAAAATTTATTAATTCTTCCTTCACTTTCACCCTCCCACTAATCAACTCCGGCAATAAAGTATCTCGAAGTTGAGTTAGTGTTTCAATTTGTTTTTGGTTTTCTATTGACCTCTCAAAATTATACTTCAATACCTTTGAGAAATGGTCTAAAATCTCTTTCTGCATCGGCAATACAAATCGAATTGCTTTTAAATTGTCATAGGTAATCTGAGGAAAAGTTCCTGATCTCGACTCTGCCAGAAACTGAAGTTCATCCAAGGTTGATTCGGATTTTAAAATTTGATAGTAGAATAAAGTATCAACATCATTTTTTGGTCTCAGAACCATTAACTTGGTAGAAACCACATAATCCTTGGCATCAAAATACACGTAAGCGAACCGTTTATTCTTAGGTCTAATTTCGCTATAAAGAATGTCTCCTTTTTGAATTGATTTTTTAGCCTGTCCAGGTAATCCTTTTGTTTTGGAGTAATGATTATGCAAAAATCTACCTTCTTCTATGTCACCGGTATTTAGAAATATGATTTCATCTATCTCCTTTAGTTTGTAAGTTTTTGAGATCGTATCTAGGCATTGAGTCATATCGGTATCCTCCCACCCCTCAGGTATCCACTTCCCAAGCGTCTCATTCAAGACAAAGGATGCTGGAAACTGTGCGGCAAGGCTTGGATTGGTATGGAGGAGGGGTTTTAGAGATTGCTTCATCCCTACTTCGTCGGGAGATTGCTTCGCTTCGCTCGCAATGACGTTAAGAGATTGCTTCGGTCCTCCGATAGCTATCGGAGCCTCCTTGCTCACGCCACGGCGTGCAGGCGCAATGACGTGTCCGGCAAGGAGGCGGCGGCGCTTTTCTGCCCGGGCTTGGAGTTCTTCGGGGATTTCGTTACCAGCTTGAATCGCATTATCGATTACCGGATCGAAGTCCACAAACCAGGACTTAAACAATGCCTGCGCCATGGCTTCCAGGGTTTGGTTTAGCTGACGATTGAGCTCGATCTTCTCATCCAAAGTTCCTAGAATATGGGCGATGGCTTTTTGTTCTGGGAGAGGAGGGATTTTGGTTGGTATGGGATGTATGTGATTTCGGTTTAAAGTAGGGACGGCACTTCCTCCTCCATAGTCCTTAAGATTTAAAGTACCTAAATGGTAAAAAATATAATATGGATCGTTTCCTTTAAAATCGTCTATGTACAATGTAGTATTATGAGCCCAACAATCTTGATTTATAATTAATGGAGTCCCCACATTACCACTTCTTCCTATAGAGACGCAAGGTGCTTTTGTTGTTGATATATCATGAAAACCAATGATACCATTAGAGCCAACAACAGGAATCTTACCTTCCTTCATCTCTGTTTTAGGCAAATCATGACCTCTTCTAAAGTTAATTATATCCCCTAAAGTTGTTTCTTTCCACTCACTCATACCCCAATCCCTTTAAATTCTCCAAAATTGCCATATCCAACTCTTTGGCTTGGGTCAGTTGTGCTTTGAACATGGCCGTGAGTTCGCTCATTTTTTCCTCGAAGAGTTCTCCGTCTTCTTCTTCTTCGGCGATGCCCACATAGCGACCGGGAGTGAGGACGTAGTCATTGGCGGCGATCTCGGCAAGGGTGGCGAATTTGCAGAAGCCGGGTTGGTCACCCCCCCAGCCCTCCTTACCCCCCTGGCCCCCCTGAAGGGGGGAACTGCCTCCCGCGTCTTCCCCCTTCAGGGGGACAGAGGGGGTAACGTTACGCCAATTATGGTAAGTGCTGGCAATTAGCTCGATATCTTCCTTGGTCAGTTCCTTCTGGGTGCGGTCGATCATGGTGCCGAGTTGGCGGGCATCGATAAAGAGTGTTTCTCCGCTTCGGTCCCGGAACTGGATCTCCGGATTCTCCGGATGGGGCCTTTG
>JAUIKE010000103.1 GCA_030430845.1 Bacteroidia bacterium
CCTTTATAGAAAACAACGAAGGAGTAAAAGAACTGATGGGCTTAAAAGAAGCCATCCAACTGGACCGGTTCCGGATATCGGAAAAGAAACCATTCGGCCGTTTTGAGGATATGGATGCCGTCAACAATCTGACCGTTCAGAATAAAACCGATCAAACCATTTTCCTGATGAACGGTGATATCGTTCAGGGAGGACGTCAGGACCGGGTGCTGGCTCAAAGTAGGATCATCCCTCCTCGGACCATTACGGATATTGCTGTTTTTTGTGTAGAAAGGGGCCGCTGGCAGTTTCGTGACTCTAGCCCGGAGGAAGAAGGATCTGAGCAGGAAAAAACAAACCAAAGAGCCTTGGCCTTTAAGGGTTATTACAATGTAGCTTCCAGCCAGATCCGGCGGACCATTGAGTAT
This sequence comes from Bacteroidia bacterium, assembly GCA_030430845.1. GTDB lineage: Bacteria > Bacteroidota > Bacteroidia > Chitinophagales > Saprospiraceae > JANQPA01. The sequence goes on from JAUIKE010000103.1 coordinate 408, forward strand.
TCCAATGAGCAAAAAGAAGTTTGGGAGCAGGTCAGTAAAATTACCACTGCGAATCAGGCAGAAAACCCGACCCATGCCTATACCGGCCTGGAAGCATCCGAAGAATATACCAAAGACCGGGCAGCTTATCTCAATGCGTTGGAGTTAAATTTTGATAAAAACAAAAGGGTGGTAGGTTGGATTGCCGGCAGCGGATCAGAAATATTAGGCGCTGATATTTTCGGTCACCCTGAGCTGTGCGAGCGTCAGTATGAAGCACTATTGCACAGCTATATTACGGACGTCATTCCTACAGAAAGTAAAGGAAACTGCTGCGAAGAGCGGATAGATGCGTTTGCTGCACAATTGTGGAAGGATTTCCAAAAAGGAGGAAACGGCGTTCAAAAATTGATTCACCAAAACGCCCTGGTTTATTTCTCGAAGCTTTAAAAGAAAATAGCGCCGGATATAAAGGCTATCCGGCGCTATTTCGGACCAGTGCATGATTCCACCGTCCGAATTGGGAAGTTAACAGCTGCTTAGCTGTCATCCCCATATTTCTCATTGCGATATCTCGCATTTAAAATTTCATTTCTGCGTTCCACAGATGGCTTCGTGTAGTGCTTTCTTCTGCGAATTTCTTTAATCACTCCCACTCTGCGGTGCTTGTTTTTGTATCTTTTTAAGGCTCTGTCTATGGACTCGCCGTCTTTAACGTTGATTATAAGCATATATTCAATTTTGAATTTTTATTGAAAAAATAAAATACACGTCCGGTCTTCTTCTTGGAAGCTGGCTTTTCGTGTGTACTAGAATACAAAATGATCTAAAAAATGAAATGGATCTTTTGAGAAGAGCTGACCAAGCGTCATTCAGGCAACTACTATCCTAGCGGGCACAAAGATAAAACTATAATACTTAGCATCCAAAAAAATGCTTGTTTCTCTTTGCGAAATGTATTGTTATAACAGAATAGTGGGGTTCGGAGTTCATAGGGACCATGAACTCCGAACCAAACAATGAACTACTTCCCCATCGCCTGAAGGATCTTATTGAAAACCTCCTTGTTTTCATAAACTCCCTGAAAAAGCTCCGCTCCGGGGCCGTACGCGAAAATAGGCACCAGGGTTGCGGAATGATGCGGGGTGTTAAAACCTGGTTGAATGATTGTGTAGTTGGCCTGCCTTCTGATATCGGCCGCAGACAGGGAAAACCCTCCGGTTTCGTGATCGGCCGTAACGATAACTAAAGTGTTGCCATCCTTTTCGGCAAAATCCAGCACGGCGTCGATTACGGTGTCGAAGTCAAGTACTTCGCGAATGAGATAACTCAGGTTATTGGCATGGCCGGCCCAGTCGATCTGGGAACCTTCCGACATGAGGAAAAAGCCATCTTCATCTTGTTTTAAGTAATCAATGGCCTTTTCTGTTGCACGAAGCAAAAAGTCTCCCCTGCCTTTTGTCATTTCGGGCATACCATCAGCCGCCAGTAAGAATCCGTATTTTTGTGCAGCATCCAGTCTCTTGAAAGCATCCAGGCTGGTAGTATCCACATTAAAGCCAAAAGCCTGCAGGCTATCGAGGTAATTCAGGTCGTCGGAGCGCTTGCTGAAAAATTTATTGCCGCCTCCGGCAAAAAAATCGATATCAGAATGAACGAGTTGGGAGGCAATACCTTCATATTTGTTCCTGGAATCAATATGAGCATAAAAAGAAGCCGGTGTCGCATGAACGACCGAAGAAGTAGCTACCACACCCGTCGCATAGCCTTGAGGAGAAAGTATCTCTACTATGTTTTGAACAGAATTCGTATCTGAGTCTACACCGATGGCGCCATTGTAGGTACGCTCGCCGCAAGCATAAGCCGTGGCACTGGAAGCACTGTCCGTTACTCGCTCCTTAGCCGACGAAGTATTGACCAGGCCAATGTGGCGAAAACGAGTAAAGCTCGGCGCTTTTTCATCCTGATAATAAAAGCTTGTGGAAACCTGAGCCAGCCCCATACCGTCTCCTATTAAGAAAATAACGTTTCTGGCTTTTTTCTCTACCTGAAGAGGTTGTGTCGTACTACAGGCGCTGAAAAGGGCTGCCAATATCAAAGAAAAAAATATACTCTTTTTAACCATAGTTAGTGACTCATTTTTTTATGCCGCTAATGTACTTTAATTTGCAGAATTTTATACGGAACTGTTTTCCAAACTAAAAACAACAACAGTAATTTTAAGTTGAGTTTACATGGACATTCAAAAAGAGGCTTTATTATCCTTACAATATCTGCCCAACATTCAATACTTTTCGAAGTTCCTTTTACATAAAAAAGTATGGGTCGAGCAGCAGGAACATTACCAAAAAGGCAGTTACCGCAATCGCTCACATATTGCGGCGGCCAATGGAGTGCTGCGCTTATCCATTCCCTTGATCAAGGGCAAACACCAACAACAAAACATTCGGGAGGTACAGATTGCCCATCACGAACCCTGGCCCCAACAACATTGGCAGAGCATTCGATCCGCCTACGGTAATGCTCCTTTTTTCGAACACTATGCAGATTATTTACAGCCTTTCTTTTTTAAAAAATATGATTCGCTTTTCGAGCTAAACATGGACTTGCTTCAAACCTTCCTCCGTTTGGTAGGTTTACCTAATGAAATCTCCCTAAATGAGGAATATTTTAAGGATGTTCCGGCCTCACTAAGAGATTACCGGACCCAGATTTCCCCTAAAGATACGCCCGGCGATACCGACCCATTTTTCAAAAATGTAAAATATGTTCAGGTATTTGAAGAAAAACATGGTTTTTTACCCAATTTAAGTATATTGGATGCATTGTTTTGCAAGGGTCCTGAAACCATCATTCTGTTGGAACAATCTATTAATCGAAACTAAAACTTTCATTTGGTGTCTAATTTAATCAGTCAACACCTCCAGTCTTACAGAGCACAGATCGAGGAGATCGTCAAAGACCTTCATGACCTGACGATCAAGATCAAACACGATGAGCTGGCTAAGATGGTCAGCGAGCTGCGCAATCGCATTCACGAGCCCTTCATGTTTGTGATCGTAGGCGAGGTAAAATCAGGAAAAAGTAGTTTTGTCAATGCCCTCTTAAAAACGGGCAAGGAAATCACCAAGGTGGCTCCACAGCCCATGACCGATACCATCCAACAGATTCTCTACGGAGAAGAAGAAGAGGTCATTAGCATTAATCCTTTCCTGAAAAAAATCCTTATTCCGGAAGAGATCCTGAAAGAAATTGCGATTGTGGATACCCCCGGCACGAATACCATCATTGAACACCACCAGGAAATAACAGAAAGTTTCATTCCTGCCTCAGACCTCATCGTCTTCGTTTTTGAAGCCAAAAACCCCTACCGGCAGTCGGCCTGGGATTTTTTCGATTATATCCACTCCGATTGGCGCAAAAAAATCATCTTCGTTTTACAACAAAAAGACCTGCTTTCAGCCGAAGATCTGGAGGTAAATAAAAAAGGCGTAACGGAATATGCCGAAAAAAAGGGGATTTCAAACCCACATGTGTTTGCGGTCTCAGCAAAAGATGAATTAGAAGGTAAAGAAGAAAGCAGCGGATTTAAGTCGGTCAGAGAATATATCCGCCAGCACATCACAGGAGGTAAGGCTCCCGTACTTAAGTTGCAAAACAACATCCAGCTTTCCCAAACCCTGAACGAACGCATTGCCTCCGGCCTGGAAGATCGCCAAAAGCAATGGAATGCCGATGTAGAATTCAGAAAAGACATCAAAGAAACCTTGGATAAGCAGGAGGTCAAATCATACAAACAAGTAGATTTGCTGAGCGAGAACCTCCTGGCCGGATATGACCGCATAACGCGAAATAAAGAACAGGAACTTGTGAATGGACTTTCTTTCTTCACCTTGCTGAGAAAATCCATAAGCTCTATTTGGAGTAAGAAACAATCGCCGAAAGACTGGCTGGTTAACCTGGCTCAGGAATTGGAGGATCAGCTCAACAACGAGCTCAAAGCCAAATTGAATGACGGAGTGGTGGACCTGGCCGATAGTGTACAACAAATGGCCCAGGTGATTGACCTCAAGATCCGTACCAGTACAACTATTTTAAAGAATGACCACGATGTGTTCAGCGATATTGCCGAGAAGCGCAACCGTATTTTGGATGAGTTGCAGTCGGCCTTCCGTACTTTTGTTAATACTTCGGATAATTTCACCGATGACGAACTCTTTCCTGATAAAAGCACCCTCTCCCCTAACTTGGCTACCGGTAGCGGCATTGCTGTGATCGGCATCATTCTGGCGACGGTCACCAACGGAGTTGTTTTTGATATCACCGGTGGTATCCTGACGGCTATCGGGCTTTTATTTGCCGGCTTTGCTACTCGTGGCAAGCGAAAAAAGATCATCGAAGGCTACCGGGAAGAGATCCTGAAGGGCCGCGAGCAGCTGGAACAAGAAGTGGATACTCAACTAAAGACCTATATCCACAACCTGAAAAACAAGATCGATCAAAACTTTGATCGCTTTGATCTGATGCTGGAACATGAAGAAAAACAGATCAAGCAGTTAACGGAAATGTATCAGGGGATTGATGGGCGATTGAAGAAACTGCAAGAAGAAATTGAAGAAAAGGTTTAAAAGAGAGCAGGCATTCGCTTGAAGCGAATGCCTGCTCTCTTTTTCTAACCTACCACCTCCATAAATTGATTCCACAAACGATCATCGGGCGGATCCGCTTCAAAATAAACCTTCTCCTGTTTAACCGGATGAACAAACTCCAGCGAGCGGCAATGCAGGTGGATAGAACCATCCCGATTGGCCTGCTTGAATCCGTACTTGATATCGCCGACAATAGGACAGCCGATCTTAGCTAATTGAACCCGGATCTGGTGCGGCCGGCCGGTTTTCAGAATCACCTTTGTCAGGCAGTAGCCGTCAATTTCAGCGATTAATTCGTATTCCAGCACGGCTTTTTTAGCATTCTTTGAGCGGTTGCTAGGCTTATCATAGGCTTTGGCTATGTTTTTCTCCGGATCCTTGAGAATATAATGCATTAATTCTCCACTGATTGGTTTGGGACGTTCTTTGGTGACAGCCCAGTAAATTTTATTAACCTCTCTTTTTTTGAACAACTCATTCATCCGGCTGAGTCCTTTGCTGGTCCGGGCAAAGATCATCGCTCCACTGACCGGGCGATCCAGGCGGTGAATAACTCCCAGAAATACGTCTCCTGGTTTTTTATATCTGATTTTAATGTACTCTTTTACAAATTCGGATAAGGGCTTGTCCTCTGTAATATCCTCATGCACCAACCAACCTGCCGGTTTATTGACCCCGATCAGATGGTTATCTTCATACAAGACTTGAATTCCATTCATATTTTCCAATTTAGAGCTGCAAAGATGAAGAAAATTGTAAGAAATATCAATAAACAGAAGTCATCCAATATCGTCCAAAATGGCGTTTAGAAAAAAAACTTTATTGTGAGGCCGCAAAATCCGGGAAAATTCATGTTCGAGATGGTCACATTTAATTTTATTTAATACTTGGCACACTTCTTGCATTTAACCTAAGTGTAAGTTTTAGGTTAAAGATTATAAGATTACTTCAGCTCGTGCCTGGCACGAGCTTTTTTATTTTACTGCTTTTTTCATCATTCTATCAAAAAATACGGCAATAGAACTTATTTTTAGCCCGTCAAAGAATTCCTAATCAAGTAAAGAAAAATATTAAGCATGATCATTGGAGTACCGAAAGAAATTAAAAACAATGAAAACAGAGTGGCATTAACTCCCGCAGGAGCGCTCGAACTAACCAAACGAGGCCATGAAGTTTATGTGCAATCCACAGCGGGCATTGGGAGTGGATTTACGGACGACGACTACCAAGAAGCCGGTGCAAAAATACTACCCGATATTAAAGAAGTGTATGGCATTGCTGAGATGATCATAAAGGTAAAAGAGCCGATTCAGCAGGAGTATGACTTGATAAAAGAAGATCAGTTGGTATTCACCTATTTCCACTTTGCCTCTTATGAGCCTTTAACGAAGGCTATGATCAAGAGTAAAGCGGTTTGTTTGGCTTATGAAACGGTCGAATTGGAGGATCGCAGCCTGCCTTTGCTTGTTCCTATGTCAGAAGTGGCTGGTAGAATGGCCATCCAGGAAGGTGCCAAATACCTTGAAAAACCAATGCAGGGTAAAGGAATTTTGCTGGGAGGAGTTCCGGGTGTAGCTCCCGGAAAAGTACTGATCCTGGGAGGTGGTATTGTGGGTACACAAGCAGCCAAAATGGCGGCAGGCTTAGGCGCCCATGTAACCATTATGGACATCAATTTATCGAGACTTCGTTACCTGGCTGATGTGATGCCCGCTAATGTAGATACCATTTACTCCAACGAATACAACATTCGCCGTCTGATCAAAAACCATGACCTGATAGTAGGTGCCGTTCTGATCCCCGGCGCGAAAGCTCCTAATCTCATCACCAGAGATATGCTCAAGGAGATGCAGCCCGGCACTGTGTTGGTGGATGTGGCCGTGGATCAAGGTGGATGTATCGAAACCTGCAAACCGACCACTCATGCCGAACCAACCTTTGTCATTGACGATATAGTTCACTATTGTGTGGCGAATATGCCAGGTGCGGTGCCTTATACTTCTACCATTGCTTTGACAAATGCAACTTTACCGTATGCTATTCAGCTAGCGAATAAAGGTTGGAAAAAAGCCTGTCAGGACAATGAGCCCCTAAGAAAAGGACTGAATGTGATTAAAGGGGAAGTGGTTTATAAAAATGTGGCGGATGCATTTGATTTGCCGTATACGGAAGTAGAGAAGTTCCTGTAAAATTAAAATAAAAAGAAAAAGGGGTGCTTCCGGCCGGAAGCACCCCTTTTTCTTTTTATTTTAATTCCTTATTCTAGTCAAAGTACCATTTTGATCCAACACAATGAATGCACCGGTAAAGCCTGCTGCCTGAACAGAAGGCAGGGCCCGTTTAGCGGCATCGAGTGACTGGAATCCGGATAACAACTTCAAAGTGAGATTCCCCTTTCTTCTATCTTCCACATATCCCAGGCCTTGAACTTTACTTGCATTAAAGGAAGCGGGATTGCTGTAGGCTCCCATTTGAATTTTATATCCGGTTGTGCTCACATTAGGATTAGTGGGTTGTTGAGTTGGGGGTTGCTGCACATCAGGCTGTTGTGCTTGGCCACCTCTGGAATTCAGGTCGACACCTGATTCAGATACCACAAAGGCAGAAGAATACCCCGCTCGCTTAATACTACTCAAAGCTCTTTGGGCATCATCTTTGGAATTAAACACCCCTACCCTAATTTTATATTTCCCATTCTCCAGCTTGCTGTATACATTACCGTATGAAGCCAGATTTTCAAAGCTTGCGACATTGTCTTTGCTTAAGGCTGCCACCTGTACAGAAAACCCGGTTGATATAACCGTATTCGTATTATTATTAGGATCTTCATTAATAGGAGGCAATGCAGTTCCCGAAGGAAATAAGGTGATGGTTCCCAGGAGACTTGCATCATAGGTGCCGAAAGTATTCACCACTTTACTCACCTCCTGATATCCTTGTCGGTTAATGGTGATGAAGTAGTTCTTACTGGAGAGCAAATTCAACGTATAATTGCCGGTATTATCGGTGAAGGCCTGGATGCTTCCGCCCCCCGTCTGATCAATAGCTGTGACGGATACTCCTGACAAAGGCAGCCTCGAATTGTAATCGACAATAGTTCCGACGTATTGGGTTCCCAGTCCCTGCCCGCCTCCAATGGGGCTGGTAGGATTCAGGTAGATGGTCAGTTCAGGCTGGCTGTTCAGCATATTTTGAGAAATCCGAACCACTTCCTGATTGTAGCCATCCCGATTAACGACCACTTCGCAATCCAGGTTAGAATTTTTCAGGGGGAATTTATAGATCCCTTCATTATCGGCGAAGTAGGTACCTAAGCCACATGCAGAGAAATCCAGCATTGCATTGGCAATAGGCGTACCATCAGAAGCATTTCTGACACGGATGATCGCAAGAGCAGAAGAAGAAGCATTTCTGGTAATGCGGTAAATATCTTCATTGCCTTTCCCGCCAGGACGATTTGAGGTAAAATAACCTCGCTCCTGGAAGCTATCAAAGATCAATCCAAAGTCATCATATCCAGAGTTAATAGGCACCCCAAGGTGAAAAACTTTATTCCAGCGCCCCGATTCCTGTTCTGCCCGGAAAATATCCATTCCACCCAAACCAGCATGCCAGTCAGAAGAGAAAAACAGTTGACTGCCGTCAAAATAAGGCGCTATTTCATGGCCCTGGGTATTCACTACCGCCCCCAGGTTAATAGGCGTACTCCAGGATTGTCCGGTGCGATAGCTCACATATAAGTCAAAACCGCCGTATCCCCCAGGGCGGTCGGATGCATAAAACATGGCACTGCCGTCACTGGAAAAATGAGGATAGCCGGTAGAATAATTGGTGCCGTTATGCGTAAAGGGTACTTCGTTCACCCATTCTCCGGTGGGCGTAACCTCTGCCACGAAAATGGACAATTGCAGGCCGCTGGAAGGAATTTGACGAGTACCGTCAGTGAAATTATTTTTGGTGTAGGCCACCAATCTTCCGTCCGGGGAAAAAGCCACCGGCCCCTGATTGTATACATCCGCCTGCTCTTTTCTTAGAAAAGCGGGATCACGCAGAGACCCATCCGTATTCATGGCCGCCACAAACAGCTGGTTGTCGTTCTTTCCAGTCCAATTAATGTTGGAGCGCTGCAAGTCCAGACTTGCAGAAGAATAAACCAACTGACTGTTATAGTAGGCCGGCCCGAAATCGGAAGAAGTGGAATTTACGGTAGCATTAATCGCAAAAAAACCGGTATTGGCATTTTGCTGGATTTTGGCGTAGTCACAGGTCTGGGCATAATGATTACCTATTGTTGGATTATCCTGTTGATATTGGGTAAACCATTGTTTGGCTTCATCGTAGCGCCCCAGAGCTTTTAATACTTTTCCGAACTGAAGGATGTAATCCCGGTCGAATTTATTTTGACTTAGGGCTTCGGCATATTTAGTGGCGGCTTCTTCCATCCTATTCAGATGACGGAGGCAATCAGCAAGTTTTCCGAGTGCTTCAGCATCCTTTGGCCTTTTTTCCAAGGCCTGTTGATACGAGTCAACGGCCAGGTTGAAGGCTTTGAGTTCATACTCCTTATTTGCCTTTCGGAGAAAATAACGAAAGTTTTGTGCTGAAATAGAATGACTTATCAGTAGCGCCAGTGTAATCAGTAAAGCTCGGTTAAAAATTGTCATAGTTTAATGTTCGTTTCAGGATGGATGAAAAACCTGGGTGAAATTAGGTATAAATTTGTTTGGGCCTCCTCCCATCATGGAAAAATTAAAAATAATCCCGCGTCTCTGGCGCCATACATCTTAAAGTACAAGTCAGCTGCCGGAAATAGCGGATAATTGACTTATTTTTTCGCAAGCAATGGATGTATCTGAATTTGGCCTTAATTTAACAATAAACGAGTTAAATTTAATTCTTATTGAACAATAAAACAAAAGGTTTAATATTTATTAAGATTTCCCCGCTTCAGGCCAGGCCTTTTCCTCACTCCAACTCCTCGAAGGTCTGATCCAAAATCGGGTAAGACCGCCAGTCCTTAAAGTCAAAATGCCACCACTCCCATTGATACACATCAAAGCCATCCGCCTCCATGGCTTCGCGCAGCATTTCCCGGTAATATCTTTGCAAAGAAGTCCCGCCCGGATAATCCGGATAGGACCGGTCAGAGAATTCGTCGTATCCCCCCACGGCTTCGATCACTCCCCCTGTTTGCAAATGATACATCGTCAGGTCGACCGCGCAGCCCCTGTTGTGACGGGAGCCTCTTTCCGGATTGGCTACAAAATGTTTGTATTGCTCAGGCGTGGCATCCCAGAACATTTTGGTCACATACCAGGGCCGGTAGGCGTCGTGGATCATTAGTCCGTAGCCTTTTTCCTTGAGTTTTTGATGAATGCGTACCACTGCCTCGGCCGCAGGCCGTTGCATGTAGGCCTTGGATTGCTGGTAAAAGGGCACACCCATGAAGTTGTTGTTGGAAGAATAGCGGATGTCATACCGGATGCTGGAATCTAAACTGGCCAGGTCCACTAAATCAGGCGCTTTAAAATCTCCTTCTTCATCAGGTGGTGAAGCCGACAGGGCAACAGAACGCAGTTCCTCAGTCGGCTTTACAGGGGTGATTTGGAAGGTTTTGCCCTCTTCAATGTCTTGTAATCTTCTTTTGAATAAAATACCGGCCGCTTTTACGCCATTCACTTCTCCATTTTCATCTCTGACGAATTCGAGTTTTTCTCCGTGATACAAACCATACGAACCTGGGAAGGCATAGATGTCTTCTTCGACCTGTGTGATCGGATACATCGGGAACCACTCGATCAGAGCATGCAATTGGCCCCTTCTTTCCAGGATATACAGTGTATTGTAGTCCCAGCCATACTCTCCTATCAGTTCTTTTTGGGCAGCCGGAAGCGGAGCAGGCTTTTCTATGTCTATTTTGGGTAAAACCGTGCCTCCTCTGGAAAGACTGCCGTCTGCAGTTAGAAAAAGTTGGTCGCCGTGCCCCAGACAGTCATCTACTGTAAGCGTATCTCCTTCCTGTTTCCTCAACTCCATTTTGTAACTTCTCCCCTCTTGATATAAGCGATCTCCTCTGGCAACTAAGTCCAAGTAGTCTTCTTTTGTTCCATAGCGCCCCGCCATTTTACGGGTAAGTTCTCTTCCTACTGGAGTCGTTTCTTTCCATTCCGGTAATGCATTATTTTCTCGAACCGCCAACATCCCTTCCAAGGCGAATTCTCCGATCCTATCCATGACCGAATTGGTAAAATCTTTGCCGGCTATTATGACCACCCCGATGTTTTCACCAGGCAAAAGCATCATCTCAGTAGAAAAACCATAAATAGCCCCTCCGTGCCCGACTAGTTTCAGGTCGTTTAGTTTACCTACGGAAAAACCGAGTCCGTAGCCATATTCGGAACCTCCCTCGGCAAATTGAGGTGTCCACATGGTCCGGATGCTTTCTTCGCTGATCAATGGCTCGCCATTGTTCAGGGTGCCGCCCCGAAACAACATTTTCATGAAGGAGGCCAGGTCAGCTACGGAGGAATACATACTGCCTGCCGGAGCCATGCCAAGCGGAAAAGTTGGAGCGGAAAAAACACGGCCGTCGTAGGTCCACATATCTCCTTCTACCAGGCGATCTTTAAAATCAGGATTAAACTCAAAGGAACTGGACGTCATTTGCAAGGGCTCCAGGATGTTGTCTCTCAGATAGTCTTCAAAAGCTTGTTCGTTGAGATACTCCAGTACATAACCTACCACCGCAATCCCGGCATTGGAGTATTTGGTGCGGGTTTCGGGCTCGTACACCAATTGAGTATTATTCAAACTTTCAACGGTGGCTCTCAGACTAGGCTCCTGGTCATCGAAGTAATGCCCTACCGGTGGTTCTCTTACCAGGCCGGCCCGATGAGCCATCAACTGCCTTAAGGTGATCTTTTTATCAAAAGGATTAGCGGGTTGAAATTCTGGTAGATAATCGTTGATGGTGGCATCAATATCCAGGCGGCCTTTTTCCATTTCCTGCATAATGGCGATGTCTGTAAACATCTTGGACACGGAGCCGATGCGGTAAATACTATTCATATCAGCAGGCATCTTTTTGGCATCATCCTGATAACCAAATCCTTCTGCATAAAGCACCTCCTGATCATGTACCAAGGCGATGGAAACGGCACGAATTCCTTTTATCTCCATTTCTGATTGGATGATAGCGCTAAGTTTTTCCGCTAAAGCCGAATATTCAGGTGCAAGGATTTTTGTTTTCGGCTGGACAGCACGTTTTTGGCAAGAAGAAATTACGAATAAAAACAGAAGTAGCAGATAGATGCTTCGCATGGTTTTTGATTTTGGGTAAATGAGTGTTGCTGCTGTAAAATAGGAATAATTTGGGTTTTGGGTTTTGGGTTTTGTAGGGGCAGTAAAAATAAATGTGCTTTAATACTTGGGATTTTATTTAAGCTGTCTGAACCCCAGATTTTCGCGGATTCAGCAGAACACACGGAAAAGATTTTTGGCCGTCAGCCAAAAATCCTTCAGTGGAATCGGTTAAATCTGTAAAAATCCGCAGTTCAGACAAAAGAATTCAAAAAAAAAGAGGGCACTCCTCAGGAGCACCCTCTTTTTATGATTGCTTGATAACTTCTATTTCTTAGTTAACAGGAGCAGCACCTTCTTCAGGATTCACATCACCTTCGATGTAGATGAATGTCTGAGGAGGATTGGTATTAGCTGTGATGGTCACCTTTTGGCTCTTTCTGCCACGCTTACCTCTGGTGTTGAATTCAACAACCATTTCACCGGTATCACCAGGAGCGATCGGGTCAGTAGTGTACTTAGGAACGGTACATCCGCAGCTACCTTTCGCACGGCTAATGATCAAAGGCTCATCACCTGTGTTTGTGAACTTGTAGGTGTGCTTAACTATTTCACCTTCGGTTGTTGAACCAAAGTCGAAACGCTCTTCATCAAAAGCGATGGTGGTAGTAGGTCCCGTAGGAGTTGTTGTTTCAGAAGCAGTTTGTTGAGCAGGCGTAACAGGGTTAGCCTGTTGCTCATTTTGACCGGTGATGTCACTTAATGCATCATCGCGAACACTCTTATCACCATTTTGGCAAGCAAAAGTTGCCATTACCAGTACTGCAAGAAAACCGAATTTCAATGACTTCAACATAATTATTCTCTTTTGGATTATAAAAAAATTTGCTAATGAATTCAGAACGATATCGAGCGCCTGGTATTGTAAGTCACTCTTATATCGTCATAACGAACACAAATTTAACAAATGAGTCGAAGTTTTGATTTAAGTATTTTTGAATTATTGTTAATGAGGCGTTAATGTGGGAGAAGGAAATGCTAATAATGTGAGACTGTTCAATAAAGTATTTCACTTTGTATTCTGATCCTTGTTTACCGCATTGAAAGAGCTACAGTTTCATTTCCGTACAACTCCTTTGCTATCTGTCTTCACTAAAAACAAGCCTATATTACCTGGCCTGCTATCAGTTGCACTTACGGATTTTTCTGTACCCAAAAGAATAAATCCGCCATCTAGTGCTTGTTTGACATCATAGGCCTCTTCGTCCAAGGCACCACCATAGGTACGGAACCATTCTTCATTAAGATTATCGTCCAGCTTAAGTAAAAAAGCGTCATTCTGTCCATTTCCAAATTCATCGGTTCTTCCACAAATAACAAAGCCGCCATCGCTGGTAGGACTGATCGCATTAAAATTAGTTAAACTTCTATACTCTTTTGGCTGGGATGCCAAAGTTCCATCCGCATTAAAACTACACAATTGTGCCGGACCAGAGACTCTACCCCTAGCGATTGCATTAGAAATCATTAAAAAACCTTGATCCCTAAATAGAAACTGCTTATCATTTGCAACTGACTCATTGGCTATAGGCAACTGAATATGTTTTTGAAGATTTCCCTTTTCATCCCAAAAAGTGACATCTGTTCCACCGTTAAAGGCCATAATTGAACCATCTTCTCTTTCCTTTAGACTGTAAATGGAACTGGAAAAAGCATTATCAGATGGCACATTAGTCCAAATGGTGTCCAAAGGAAAAGGGATAGAAAAAGGGTTACTTTTTATTAAAAGACCTCTATTAATACCGCTCTCACCTCCTACCAACACACTTCCATCTTCAAGTTTGATCAGTACATTCCCCCTGGATGAAGTAGGGTAAGAATATCTATTATATACTGATATTGAAGAGGAGTGTTCTTCCTCTAATTCACCAAAAATCGCACCGTCTTCAGCGACAGTGAGATATCCAGTAATAAGAACTCTACCGCCATAAGAAAGAATATCATTGAGCTGAATATTTGTAAATGCCAAATGCCGTTCAATGGCATTAGAATCCACTCTTAGGTAAAAATCCCGAACCTGTTCGGCATCAGGATCATATCGATTACCAAAAATGATATAGCCGTTTTCATGAAGTTTTATCTTATTGGGAGTGAGCGTGTTATTGCTTTGAAAAACAACGGCATCATAAGTATTTGGCGAAGGTTGGTTTACATGAAGAGGTTCCAGTTCACACCCAAAAAAGTTGATAAAAGACAGGAAAGTTAAAAGTGTAAAAATATTCTTATTCATCTTTTTGATATTTCAAGGGAGTACAGTTTCCAACACATTAACTACACGATTAATTTGATATCATAAAATTTCCAAGAGACCAACAAAGGAGAGAAGGTCTTCATCTATCTGACCCCGCCGGGCCATCTCAATTTGAAATAGCTGAGAAAGGATAACTTTCATGATTTTTTATTTTTGGTAAAAAATATATTATTGAACTTCCATTTCAAATATTATAGGTATAATACTACCGCTATTAATACCATTTCGAAAAGCCATTTTCAATGGATTGTAATTTAGTTGGTTAAAGGGCACCAGATCTTTTCCAAAGACTTCCTGAAGCCGGGAAGGAATATCACCCACACCACGCACCAAATTTTCTATTTTCTGGTTGATGTCATCTAATGGTTCCAGAGAAAACAGCAGAATCAAGTATTCTTTCCCCTTTTTAAACAAAAGGGCTTTATGCGGAGTAGGAAGAATCAACTTCACTTCCGGCACGGTAATTATGGCACTCTCGTTTAGGCCTTCAAATTTTTCATCTATTTCACCATCCCTGGGCCAATGAATTTTCAGCCGGTTATCGGAAGTAAGAGAAAATGCATACGCATACATGCTATTATTAACATTCTCCAAAAGTAATTGAAAACGGTCCTTGCCGGACTGAGCGGGCTGACGAAATTGGTAAATATTTTTTTTGAGAATCACTTCGGGATAATTATAAACGACTCCGTCTTTGGTCTTCATGACGGGACGGCGAAGCTGGGCCTCTGCCGTAAAGATCTTATCACGTATTAATTCTTCCTCTGATATGGACATTTGGTAAGCATGCCGGCAATAGCGCGCATAATCATCATATGGCACCCAAATGAACCCTTTATTCCCCCAGCCGGAACCCCAGGAATTCATGATCTCAAACGCCTGCTTTTCGTCATCAAAGCCCACCACTACCATTGCATGGCCCCCAAACAAGCCTTGGTCACCTATTTCAGGATACCAAAACTCATCGGTAGCTCTTAGCTGTTGAAAACCATTCAAAAGTTCAAAACCTGCGATCACCGGCTTGTTTTGAATCAGGCTAAGTTTGGTTTTATTTTTCTTTACTTCTGACGAAGCATTGCTTCTGAATAAAGCCTCAAAACGTTTGATCTTGTGTTTCTTCGCTTTAACCATCAAAATAGAATCTGGCTTGCGATAACAATTGTCTATCTCCATGTCAAAATCTTTATGAAATACATTACCCGAATCGCGCATTAATTCCAGGGCGTCAGAAATCCGGGCCCCGTTCTCACAATCATAGATTTTAATCTGATTATAAAGAAACATGGCCGAAAATGCATTTTCAGTAGTAACGTCTCTCAAACCTCGCCATTCATTTAAAATAGCTTGCTGTATGGAATAGGCTGCATATCCGGCTGCCCATCCTACACAGGAACTTATAGCCCCCTGACTCTTTACTTCTGGACAATAAGGTTTAAGGCTAACTTTTCGAATTTTCTGCACAGCATCCATCTCTGACTTACTTCCATCTCCATAATCTGATTGAACAGGTACTTGGCCGTAAGCTTCTTCGTCCAGGATGAGTCCCTGCCCAAATCCACAAGGTACAAGAAGAGCAACCAGAGCAAAGGTTAGGAGTAATGTATTCCACTTCATGGTTCCTTATTTTTAAATGTATCGATGCGTTAAAGCAACTTTTCCCACTCCTGAAACTTGTACTTTTCTACAAGATGCTGTTGCAGCATTGCATCATTGTATTTACGCACTTCAGCTTTAAACTTATTGATCACCTGAATGGCTATCTTTACTCCTTTAATTACCACAGGTAATAATTCCATAAAAGAAAGGCCCAAGATTTCACCATTCGTAACTCTTGCTATTTCTTTGCGGAAGGTTTGTTCGTAATATTCATTGGCATAGTCCAATTCTTTTTCCAGTTTACTGGAATAAGCATCCGGAAAGCGAATCAGCATTTTGCGGCTTCTTTTATTCAGTAAATCATTTTTCACTCCTACCAAAATAGCATTAAACTTCTCGGCCGAAGCCATATATGCATCTTTAACGATTTCCAGATCTTCCTCCGAATAATTTTCCTCAGCGGATAGCTTTTTAAAGGCTTTCACGGAAGTGTGAGCCCTTTGACGAATCTCATCATATTGAGTAAAGAAATCCGTATCCAATAGCTTCTGTAGAGAATTAGGTATATTGGCATCCTGAGCAAGTACTGAATAACTTGTGCAGCCTATTATAAATGTCAATAACAAATTTTTCATAACTGTTTTTTTTAGAAGTTGTAAGTGAATTTAAGTCCAAGATTGCCTATTTGTCCACCTGGCCAAAAAACGCTTCCAACAGTGTAAAAAGGATCTACTTTTATGCGATCATCTCCTCCTCTTAAACCATCAATAGCAGATGCTTCATCTATTTTTTGTTTGATAAACCAACCGACCCCTACCACAATTACGCCGACACCAATCATGGATAAGGTAGTACCACCGTCATGATCTTTTTTGGCTTCATCATATAACAAATCACAAGTACTTGGTGCATTACCGCTCACTTCAACAAAAGAACTATTAAAAGATGAAGAATTAGGGTCACAAGAGCTTTCATACTCTTTTACATCATCCGAGTTCATATTTCCTAAGCCTGCTACAATTAAACCACCTCCAAGGACACCAGCTCCAATAGGGATAAACAGATTTGGTTCAGGTAATGGCATAGGGTCAGGTCCCGGTGTAGGAGTTGGTTGAACACTTTTGGAGGTTACCTTAATCTGCAAACTGGCATTTTGGGTAAAAAGGATGTCCTGTGTAACATCCCAAATAATCTTATTTGATAAGCCAGAACGTATATAATTTCCAACATCCCCTTCTAAAGCGCTTGTAGAAGGTGTAAGGGGCTGGCCATCAATAACGGCATCCACCGAAATTCTGAAGTAGCGCTCAGCGCCGACTCTGGCTAAATCATAGCTAATGGTGATTTTCTTGCTTAGTGAATCATACTGCCAGTCGACGTTCGAAATATTACCAAGATTGGTTTCCTGGGCATCAACTGACAATACCATCAAAACCAAAAATAAAAGGGTTGAAATTAGGTTTTTCATAATTATTTTAGTTTAAATTGTAGATTGCAATATCATTTAGTTCTTCATTGATCATAATAGGGGTTTGAGCTACCTGTTTAATTTGAAAAACCATTTCAGGTACATTCTTTTTCAGATAGTCAAATAGTTCTCTTACTGTAATTACCTTATTACCGTCGGTATCTGCGTTGCCACCCTGTAAAGCATCCTTTACCGCTTTAGTAAAAGCTCCATTTTTCCAGTAATCATCTTCAAATGATTTTTCATCCCCTCTGCTGGAAGCAATAGTAGTCATAGCATCTCTATTCTCGTTGAGTTTCTTAATCACAGCATTCACATCACTAGCAGCATCCTTTGATCCACCTTTCCCGCTATGACAAGCATCCATAAGTATGAGTTTCTTACACTTCATATTTTCTAAAACACTAATCAGGTCTTTCTCATAGGATATAGAGGTTGCCCAACGATTCTCTGATTTATAATCTGCTCCCTGAATTCTTAATTCTTCGCCTTTCCATAAGAATCCGTGAGAGGAGATAAATACAACGACCATATCCCTTTCCTGAATTAATCCGCTTTCATATTGAGTATATAAAAAACCGATCCTTTCTCGAATAGCCTGAGTAGTCGCTCTCAATCCGGTTAATTGTTCGACATTGATTTTATTGAATAAGCTGTGAGGACTAGACCGATCCATACCGGCGAATAAACTTCCAACGTCCATAGCATCTTTGGCAGTATATTTAAGGTCGCGATCAGGTCCAATGGTTAAAACATGTAAATTCGGTCTAGTGATATTGTATTCCAATTCTAGCGGTTTAGATTGTATTTCCCCATTGGCAGCACTCACCATAACTACGATGCTGTTTTTTCCTTTTTTTACAATCTGTATCGGCATTGTAAACTTATATTGGTTTTTGGCCACCCGATTGAATTTAGCAAAGTCAAAGTTTTTTATAAAGACCCTATTCAGGACAACCCTAATGTCCTTTTTTTCGATGGGTACGTTACTGTTTATACTTAATTCAATATTTACACTATTACGATCTAAAGGCAAGGGTTTGCCTCCTAACTTATAGATATTAGGTTTTTTCCAAAAAATGGAAAGAGGGGCACCTTGTCGATCCTCAATACTTTTAAGGCCCGCGGAAAGGATTTGGTCACTATGTTTATTAATCACTAAGATTGGAGAAAAAAGCCGCTCTTCTTTCGTTTGAACAGTTACGACATACTGATTTACTCCCCAATCTAACGGAATTCTTTGTGAAAACGAGAATTCATTCCCAGCCGAATCTCCAAATAGGTCAACCTCGTCTGCTTTTGTTTCGAGCGGTTCTCCATTAACCAACAGCGTGATGTCCTCTCTAATTATTTCATGAGGTAAGACAAAGTTGGCTTGAATCTCGACAGAATCGCTCTCAATTTGAAGATTATCACCTAAGGGAGCACTCCAATAGATGGAAGGTTGAACTTCTTTTCCTTTTTCGGGTAAAATAGAAAGACTCTTAACGTCGCTGAAGCCTGAACCGGTTGTCGGCTCTTGGGCTAAAAGTGCAGTCGTGAAAAAGAGGACTGTCAGTAAAAGTGAAATAGGGAATTTCATAATGGGTAGTGTTTTAGGGTTGCTTTTGATATTTTTGAACCTTAAGCATTCTTATAAATCCTTCATTTGCGTCGCTTCCTACATCAGTTTAGATCACATTAAGGCCTACAACATAGAAGCCCTCTCCAAATGAAAGAGAAATACGTTAGTCTTTGAAAACCACTCCAGTATCTGTGAGAAGTTATTGACGGAAGAGAAATGGGCTTTAATCTTGATCCAATTCCATGTATCTGATTAAAATGACAGTAGATCAGGGGGATCAAAACCGGGGGATATCTCAAATAAATAGAAAATCTTAAAAAGGGTGTCATAAAAACTAAGGTTCTGGGTGTTTAAAGACCAAATCGTCTTACTTAAAAATACTGAATAATTTTGAGTTACTCAATTAATTTGATGCCAATATGGACTATTTTTCAAAATCTAGTCAAATTTCATCCATCACGGTGAAAGCCTAGTTGGATAACTGCCCCTTCGAATTTTCTTTTATAAATAGCACCATCCTTCATTCCATTGCAAAGACCCCGGAAATCAATAACCTGCTACTGAAATTTTTTAATTATCGTCTTTAACACAGCGAACTGAAAAATCGGCTCCTGTATCCTCCGATCGCCTGATCAAAAAACCAAAATCGAAATTCAACCAAAAATTATAGGCCCAGGCAGTATTGCTTCCATCAGTGGTAGAAGTCCAATAGTATCCATCGGGCGGACCACAGCTCCATGAGGCAAACCTAGAGCCTCCCAATAATGCTTCGAACCCACTTGAACCTCCCTTAAGGAGTGCATTATAGGCATCTCTCCCTTCAGTCCCTGGAAGATCCTGTGCTCCTCCAAATTCTAAGGTCATATCCCACCATTCTTGATCTGTCGGTAACCTCCATTCTTCGCCCAACTCTGAACATGCATTATTAGCTCCTGTAAACGAGTATAAACGCCCATATATATCACAATTGGCATCTGAATTATCACAACAACTTGATCTAAATACTGTCAGGTTTAAGTTTTCTGCCATCCAGATCATATTATTCAGGAATACCGTATTATAGGATTGTTCCTCTTTGGGATCAGTAAATTCCCCAAACTTTTTTATTACATTAAGTTGGAGGGGATTTGCGGAAATGTTTTCACTTTCCTCGACTTCGACATGAATTTCCTCTGTTCCACCTACACCTTCAAGGATCCAAGTGGTAGATGCGATTCCGTTAGATGCAGTTGTAGCGTTTCCAATACCCCCTCCTGCTTTTATTACATCAAAGTCAATAACAACCCCTGGTATAAAATTATTATCCTGATCTACAAGCCTAACCTGTACTTCCACACTTTTTTGATCTCTGTTTAATTCCAAACCTTGGGTCCAATCTAGGGCAATAAGTGAGTAAGTCTTTTCTTGTACCACAATTTGTTGGAAAGAAGAGGTATCACTGCCTGCTTCATTCGAAACTATTAATTGTACGTTATAATTTCCAGGGTTTTCGTAGGTATGTTCGAATGAAACATCCGACTGTGAGCCTCTATTACCATCTCCAAAATCCCAGGAATAGCTATCAATTTCTCCGATTGAAGTATTGGTAAAGGTAACTTCACAGGGAGCAAAACAGGAATTAGGGGAAACGGAAAAACTAGCTGTAGGAAGATCTATTTTCCTTGTAATAGTAACCGTTTTAGGGATAGCGTCATCAGATCCTGCAGCATTTGTAGCAGTTAAATTAATAGCATAGCTCCCTGGTTCGTTATAGGTATGAATAAAAGTACCAGCTGACTGGGTTCCTGTTTTGCCATCTCCAAAATCCCAGGAATAGCTTTCCACTTCACCTTGTGTGGTATTCGTTATAGTCACCTCGCAGGGAGCCTCGCAATTAGTAGGAGAAACTTGGAAAGAAGCTACCGGGAGGGTGGGTATTGATACTGTTACATTCTCATGGAGCTTGTCCAATTGGCAACTCAACGAGCCTGACATCATTACAATGATAAGAAAATAGGGCTTAAGGGTTTTCATAGTATAATAAGGTTTTTAATCACTTCTTTTAGAAGCAAATAAGTAATCTATAACTATGGAGTCTTTCTCTCACTCATTCCCTTCCTCATCTGTTTTCAACACCAAAACATCTGCCTTTTGGACAGAAAAATTTTCTTTTGTATATCCGACTATTGCAAAACCACCATCCCGAGTTTGAATAATAGACTTGGCTTCTTCTGTCGCCATATTCCCAATTGATTTGGCAAGACCATTTCCCATTGCATCAAACTTGCCGAAATACACATTACTATCTGGGTCTGCTATGACACCTGCAATAACAAAACCTCCTTCTTGGGTGGGAAAGACCCCATTGCCAAACCCTTTATAGGAATCTCCTAAAATTTTTACCCAGTCTTGCGCCCCTGTGCTGTTGGTTTTCATTACCGTAATTTCATGATCACTAAGCGGTTCCAAATAGTTTTTAGTGGCTCCGGAGAGAATGATACTTCCATCTGATAATGCACACAACGAAGAAATAAAATCATCTTCTATATCACCTCCATAAGAAGTTGTCCATTCAATGTCAAGATTATTATTGAATTTCAACAGAAATATATCTTTTTCAGGGTTAGCACTGTTCCATATCCCACCTACAACCACATATCCATTATCAACGGAAATAATATCATAGCCTTCATTTTGAACATCTGAAGTGGCCGATACTTTATTAACAAAATCTCCGTTGAGGTCGATCTCCCAGATCATCAAATGAGGAGGGGTGGGAATTCCTGCTAAAAAATTAGTGCCTACAATAATGTATCCCTCATCATTATTACTTTTTATTATAGCATTC
The DNA here is from genome assembly GCA_030430845.1 of Bacteroidia bacterium. Classification (GTDB taxonomy): domain Bacteria; phylum Bacteroidota; class Bacteroidia; order Chitinophagales; family Saprospiraceae; genus JANQPA01. The sequence goes on from JAUIKE010000103.1 coordinate 22,101, forward strand.
CCGATCGCTCCTTTATTACTAACGACTGTCTTTTGCCACTCCATTGTTCCATTCTCTTGTTTGTTCACCTTCACGAGGTACACGCTCGAAACTCCGAAGTTATTTACCCAATCGTGTCCAACAAAAATATAGTCTCCTTCAGGCGTTAACACCACATCTAGAAAAGTTTCATTATTTCCAATTTGACCATAGCTTTCCTCCCATTCTTTTTGTCCATCGGATGAAATTTTCACTGCATAGGCATCTGAATCTCCGCTGCTAAAGCTATAGGTATAACCGGCAATGATGTAGCCTCCATCTGGAGTTTGTTTTATAGCTTGTCCAAAGTCGTTCTCAGTTCCTCCGAAACTTGTTTGAAAAGTTTGAGCTGATTCGACATTGACATGTAATTTTTCTTTGTTGCAAGAACAAAAAATGACGGCAATAGCAAAAATGAGGCAATAGATAATAAATTTCATAATTAAAAATTAAAAGTTAAGGTGTTTTAAAACTTTTCCATTTAATCGAGTTTTGGCAGGCTAAAGATTCCCGTCCTTATCTGTTTTTAACAAGTAGAAATCTCCCAATGAAGTTAAATCCACATCAAACCCACCAATACCTCGAGTTCCAGCTACTACAAAACCACCATCTATGGGATCGGTTAACACTTTCGTCGCTATATTTTGCTTATTGTTATCCCCGTAAAGTTTAAAAGAGGGGCTCCAAATAGGATTACCATCTGAATCCAGTTTCAAAAGAAATATTTTATAGTTAGAAGAGAAAGACCTGGTGTGTCCAGTAATAATAATGTTCCCTTCCAGTGTGACATCTATAGAGACCGGAATATCAATATCAAATCCATTCACGGAATAAGACTTATGCCTTTCAGGAAAAACAAAATTGCCCTCTTTATCTAGCTTAACCAGTGAAATACTTTGTTCAGAGTCTGGAGCATAAATAAGATGATAGCTGTTTCCATTTTTATCTATTGCCGCATCAATCCCTACCTCCTGCTCAGAGTCAGGATGATTATATTCTGTATTCACAAATACATTTCCATACCCTTGAGTCGGATCTAATTTGGCAAAGGAAACAATGGTGGAGTCATAAGAAAAGGATGATCCTTCTACCCTTTCAAAACTCCACCCACATATCATTAATTCGTCAGATGACAATATTTCTATGTCTTCTATCCTGTGAAAAGGAAAGTCAAACTGATTAATGTCAGGCGGTGTGAAATTATTCCCGGATCTGTCTGCAAAAATTATTGGCTCCCAGCAAAATGGGATACAAAAAGCATTTAAATAAGAATGATATATTATCAGATTATCAGAAGAAAGCTTAGGGTCATATACGGCAGCATATGGGAAATCTACCAGGCTTCCATTAATTATGTTTCCGAACAGGTCTGTTTTAAAAGAAGGTGCCTCTAACCAGCCTGTCCCACTAAACAAGTACTCTCCTTCACTCTCTATCACTGTAGTTAAGGCAGAGGGCTCAAAACCTGAGGGGATAAGTGTTTTATCCCAGTTCACGGCCCCATTTCTCAACACTTTGAAAGCTGCAGGAACTTGCTCTGAAAAGCTCATTGTTGACCCACACACCACATAATTCCCCTCAGAGTCAATCGTCAAATCATAGACTCTTTCATTCCCGACACTCCCAATAGAAGCATATTTCTCAAAAGTAACTACAGGTGCTTTTATATTAATTGTTTGACTGGAGCTGTCTATATCCCCATTAGCATTTTCTGCATACAATTTCACCGTATAAAGAGCCGGACTTTCATAGGTGTAGCATACCTCATCCCCAGTATCATCAATGGTTCCGTCATTGTCAAAATCCCATTCCAGTTTTGTATAGATCATAGAACAACTCCCATTAAAACATACCTCTGATGATATAATGGTATCGTTAGAAACACTTACGATCTCAAAACAGGCTTCAGGGGCGTCCAGTGGCTCTATGACAATGTTTTCTGTTGTACTGTCGGACAGATTGCCCTTCGTAACGGTAAGCGTCACTTTAAAAGTTCCTGCATTTTGGAATTTATAAGTAATGGTTTGCCCCTGATCCGTTGCAGTACCATTGGCATCCATTATAGACCATGAGTATCCGTCTACCGTACCCGAGCAAGAGGCATTGAATGTAATCGTACATCCCACTTTACAACTTTGGGGATCTGCTGAAAAACAAGCTGCTAAGGTATTTGATGAGGTGATAGCATCCGGAATCTCTTCCAAATCACAGGAAGGAAACAAGCCACTTGTCAGCAGTAGGAAATACCAAAATCTTTTTAGAGATAATCTACTTTGATTTTTTTTCGATTGGCGAATATTCCATTTCAAAAGAACTGGGAACCAATTAAAATTATTCATACTGGGTCAGGTTTTAAGGTGTTATCAAAAATTTGGGTGTAAGCACTATTTTGCCACTACGATTTAATTAATTTAAGGTATTATGCGCTCCAATGCAACTATGACAAGTAATTCAACAATCTCATACATCATCCTTCCTGGTCTTTGCAAAGCAACTATATGTAAAAGGACTTTTCATTGGTGAAATGCTTGAAAGTTTAAGAGAAAAACAGCTTAATCCTGAAGGCAACGAACAGAAACGCCGACTGACTTAGGTATTGCACCAATCCCTAAATAACGTCTAGAGGCCAGGAATTCGATGCTCTCTGCTGAGTTATTTTCGCTCTGCGTAACACTCCAGTATAAACTCCCGTTGCCAAGGAAATAAAAGACTCCAGATTGCCAATAACCACCTAGCCTTGCATTGAAACCAGACGTACCTCCATTTATTAACGCATCAAATGCCATTTCACCATCATCGGTTGCATCAGGATGTGCCCCACCGTACTTTTTTGCCATTTCCCGCCATTCTTCATCAGTTGGTAAATGCCAGCCCGGTGGACAAGCCTCCAGGGCCGATTCCCAGGTATAAAGACGACCGTACTCATTACAACTAATAGGATTATCATTATAGCACCAGGAATCTTCTAAAGTATAATTCAAATTTTCTGCGGTCCAAATATTTCCATCCAATAGTCTGACTACGCCGTAGGTTTGGCCATCTCGTTCATCTGTAAACCTAGTAGTTCCCGAAGAGAACTGCACTGATTCAGGCTCAGAGATTACCTGGCTGCTACTGGCCAGGCGAGCTTGAACTAGAACTGTGTCCAGTAAATCCCCTCCCATTGTCAAAGTAGCGGAAGCTCTACCTTCTACATTGGTCGGCACATTGGTGCTCATACTACCAGCAAATGAAGCATTGCCTTCTATTACATCAAAACGAACCACCACCCCGGATACTGCTGTGCTGGAAGCTGGATCAATAATCTGCACGACAAAGGGGTCATCTAGTGGTTTACCAGTGGTTGCATTAAATTGTTGTTCTCCTGAAACGATGGCTAAATTGTAGGAAATCTGATTAACCATAGCAGTCACTTGCTGAGGGTTATTGGCTAACTCGGTGCTGCTGATGGTCATCGTTTGTTCACCTGGCGTATCGCCTAGTGTCCAAATAACGGAAGCAATTCCTTGATTATCTGTTATGGGCTGATTGTCATCGACACTACCACTACTGATCATTACATTTAATTCAAGATTCGGTACCGGATTATTATTCTCATCCACTACTTTCATTTCAATAGCAGAAAGGGTTTCGCCGGTAAAGCCGGTGAGATTATTGCTTCCTAATATTCGCAGAGAATACTTTGAAATTACTGGGTCTATCACCGGTAAATCACAGGAGTATAGACACAGAAGCAATAGTAAAAATAGAGCAAATGATTCTAATTTTTTCATTATTCTCATTTATAAAATGAATAATAGCCAAATAGAAATATAGCTTAGTCCTGAACGCAACGACAAGAAAGCCCGTTAGATTTAGTGCCAAAGGTATTGCGCCATAGCTCGCCGTCGTTGCGACGGAAGCTGTAATACCACGCAAAACCTGTCGTATTCGTCGGCGTAATACTCCAGTAATCGCCGAAGTCATCAATGCCTTCGAAAATGCCATTGGAGTAGCGATAGCCGCCTAACCGCGCATCAAAAACACTCGTTCCAGCACTTATTAGTGCCTCAAATGCTGCCTGACCATCGTCTGCAGCGTCATCATCCACTCCACCATACTTTTTTGCCATTTCCCTCCATTCTTCATCACTTGGCAAGTGCCAGCCCGCCGGGCAAGCTTCCAGGGCTGCTTCCCAGGTATACAGACGACCATACTCATTGCAATTAGCAGGATCATTATCATAGCACCAGGAACCGCCAAGCGTATAATTGAGGTTGTCCGCCATCCAAACCTTCCCATCCAGCAATCGCACCACCTGGTAGATTTCACCATCCCGCTCATCCGTAAATCGGTCAGCTGCAGAAGAAAACTGTACCGATTCCGGTTCGGATATAACCTGGCTGTTACTGGCCAGGCGAGCCTGAACGATTACCGTATCCAACACATTTTCCCCCATGGTCAAGGTAGCGGAAGCTCTACCTTCTGTATTGGTCGGCACACTCGTACTCATACCACCGGCAAAAGACGCATTGCCTTCAACTACTTCGAAGCGAACCACGACACCGGATACGGCAGTGCTGTTGGAAGGATCAATCATCTGCACCACAAAGGGGTTCTCCAAGGGTTCGCCCGCAGTGGCATTAAATTGTTGTTCTCCTGAGACAATGGCTAAATTGTAAGAAACCTGCGTGACCATTGCTGTTACTTGCTCTGAGTTGTTATTACTACTTGAGTTGGGAATACTGATGGTCATTCTTTGCTCCCCCAGTGACTGGCCAAGCGTCCATATGATTTTTGCGATCCCCTGGCTGTTGGTCCTGGGTTGACTGTTATCAACCCCACCACTACTGACCTCCACGTCCAGCTGGACGTCTTCAACCGGCAAATTGTCCGGATCTGTGACCTTTACCTCCACAGGTGAAAGTGTTTCTCCAGGGGTACCCGATAGCTGGGGCTCAGATAAGACTTCAAGAGCATAGGAGCTTTGCGTAACTAAGGCGGTTACTTTCTGAGAGCTATTACCAGAGCTGTTGATACTGATGTCCATCGTATGTTCACCAGGCGTATCGCCTAATGTCCAGCTAATGGTAGCTATGCCTTGATTATCTGTTGTGGGCTGGGTGTCATCGACATTACCACTACTGACTTCTACCTTTAGCTCCACACCGGCAATGGCTACATTATCCTGATTGGTCACCTTCAACCTTATCGGCGGAAGCGTTTCTCCGGGAGTGCCCGATATTTGAGTTTCTGATAGGACTTCGAGAGTAAGAACATTGAACACAGGATCTACTACAGGCAAATCACAGGATTCGATCAACAAAAACAATAGTAACAATAGAGTTGAGAGTTTTAGGTTTTTCATGTTTTCCGGAATTGAAAATGTAAAGAGGATAGAAATGAATCATTATCCAATCATCCCATTAGTGGATGTATTATTTTGTCACTTCGAGTTGAATCACTAGAGGGACTATTCCCTCAGATTCAGCAGGGGCCTCGAATGACAACTCGATGTCGGAAAAAAAAGTCTGGGCAATGAGCACTTTCTCTGGGCCGAAGGTTTCGGTAATGACCTGCAGAAAATTATTTCGGCCTTTGCTTTTAAGCCCGGCGATTTTGGTGTTTAGATCATCGATCGGCCGTTGACTCAGCAATAATATAATATATTCTGTTCCAGGTTCTTCCAATAATAAAGCTGTAGTGTCAGAAGGAATAACCAAAGTCGCACTTGGAGAAGAGATAACTGCACTTTCGTGTCGTCCTTCAAATTTTTCATTCAGCTCTTCGTCTCTCGGCCAATGCAGGTTAATTTTTCCTTTACTATCATAGCTAAAAGCATATAGAAACAATTCTCCAACTACATCAGAGACCATAATTTGGTAATAGTCATTCACTTTCCACCTACGAGTGTCAAAACTATAGATGTTGCTTTTTTTCTGTGGAAGGGGAGTTTCAAATGAACTATTGGCTTTATTGAAAACCTGAAGAACAGCCTTTCCTTTAATTTTAGGTTTTACGATCTGCTGGGATTCGTCAATGGTTATTTGATAGGCATGGAAGCAGTATTCAGCGAAATCGATGTACCGCATCCAAAAAAAACCATCGTCCCCCCACCTTTTTCCATAGCTATTCATAATTTTAAAGGCCCCCTGAGCGCCCTTTAAGTCATCAAACCCTACAACTACCAGGGCGTGAAAATCGTTAAAAGAGGAAGAAGAGCTTTTAGGGAACCACCATTCTGCACCGATGAGTTTGCTTTGAAAATCTCTATTAATTTGCAGGCTTATGATAACTGGCTTTTGATCTTTCAGGCTTTCTTTCACTTTTGCTATTTTTTTCGCAAGTCCTGCATTATTATCAAACAGCCGATTAAAATTGACTATTGTATTTTGCCTGGCCCTTTCGAGTTCTGTGTTTGTAGGCAATCGATCGCAATTATTATGTTGGTCAAAGTTTTTGGATAAAAGATTACCTTTTTCCCGGAGCAACCTTAGGCCGGCCTCAATTTCGCTCCCTTTTTCGCAATACCCCCCTTTTTTTATTTGGTTGTAAATAAATTTTGCAGAATAGGAGTTTTGGGTAATTTTCTCCTTTTCACCATACCATCCATTAGCGACCGCCTTTTCAATGGAGTAGGCTCCGTAACCAAGTGCCCAACCAGTACAAGTATTAGTAAAGGATTGGTTTTGCACCTCAGGACAATATGGGCTTAAATCTATTTTGGAAATAGTGTCTATGCTGGCTTTTCTTCCATAGGAAGGCAGCAAGGGAATGGAATCATAAGCATCTTGATTAACGATCAACCCACTACCCAATTGGGCGAAAAGGGTTAAACACATCAAACAAAAGGGGAATAGGGTAAATAGGTGTTTGTTATACATTGTATACAAATTGTAGGGAATAACTTAGGATCTCTTAGTCATTGATGACTACTGATTCGCCCCTCCGATAATTTCATCCCACATCCTGAATCGATTGGGCTCATACAAATAAGTATCCAACATTTTCATGTTCATTTTCTTTATTTCTTTGTCGATCTTTTTGATCAGGCTAATACCGGCTTTGATGTATTTTATTAAAACAGGAATTTGGGCCAGGAAACCTGCCCCAGTGATCCGGCCTTCGGTTAAATCACTCACCTCTTTCTTAAAGGTAGCTTCGTAGAATTCTTTTGCCCTCGCCAGATCCATTTCAACTTGTTTGGCATAATCTTCGGGAAAGCGCGCCATATATTTTCGTTTGTGTTTCTGCATCATATCTCTTTGGATATTTTTGAGCACTAAATTAAAGTACTCCGCAGAAGAATTATAAGCGCTCATTACCTTGTTAACTTCCTCTTCTGAGTAATCGTATATGGCTTTTTCTCGTTCAAAATTGATTACGGCTTCCTCAGCCCGAGACCGGATGTTTTTGTATTCTACAAAAAAGTCAGATCCTAGAAAAACATTTAAAGTAGTGTAGATTCCTGAATTATTTTGGGCAGGTAGTGTTGCCAAAATAAAGAAAAAGCATACTAATAACTGAAAGGATTTTAGGTTCATTGTAATTAATTTCTGACCTTTCGCAAGCGAAAGGTTTGGATAAATGGTAAAAAAAGTTACACGAGCTGAGGATTTGCCTACTCTACCCGATGGTTTTTAGTTGAAGCTCGGCAAACTGAGCTTCAATCCGTTTCCAAAGGGCTATTATAAAATCGACGCCTGCTGTTTTGAACGCCAAGCGTATCAAATTCAGCCCACGCCTGA
>JAUIKE010000337.1 GCA_030430845.1 Bacteroidia bacterium
TTACTGCAGGGATCAAAAGGCTTTAATTAAACTCTTAGCTTATCATTATTGCTATGACAGGCGAAAGGATCGTTTGAATTTCTTTGAAAATTTATATGATAAAAAATTATCTTGATGCCTATGCGCAGAGCGGCGAAAGTTGTTAACCTCGGGTGTCAACCCGAGGGATAAAAAAGACCCTGTAAAAAGCTGCAGCGCAGCGACACTGACCGGATAAAAAAACAGAAACAACTTAAGAATGTCAAAAGAAGTCAAAAATGAAATCCAACTACTATTTATTTGCGATACCACTACTTTTTTCTATACACCTCCACGCTCAAAGCATCGTGACCTTACAGCCCCGAAATCAGGGGGACAGCATGATCGTCCATGCGAGGAACAATCTAGACTGCCCCGTCTTCGTGGCTTTGACACCCACTGATAGTTTTCCTGATGGGGGGCAGTATCAGGAAAAGTTAGTGATTCCTCCTAATGACACCGTCGCCAGGCTTTTTTATTACCCCATTCTTTCAGATGAAGATACCACCAGACTCAAAGTAACCCGGTACTTTAATTTTTTGCTCACTTATGGTGATCCTTACAATCTCAATCCGGATGAAGACTTTTTATACACCCTCCCCTTTCAGGTAGGTAAGACCTATCAGATCATTCAAGCATTTAACGGCAAAAAATCACACAACTACGACCGCTCCCGTTTTGCCCTCGACTTCAATATGCAAATTGGCGACACGATATGCGCTGCTAGGTCAGGAATTGTTGTCGGAGTAAAAGAGGACTCTAATATTGGAGGTAATTCAAGGAAGTATCAAGCCTACAGCAACAAAATTGTCATCTATCACGAGGATGGAACGGTGGGACATTATGCTCATCTGAAGCAAAACGGAGCCTTTGTGAAATTAGGAGAACAAGTAGAAAAAGGGCAGGCCATAGGCCTTTCCGGGAATACCGGCTACTCAGGGGGGCCACATTTACATTTTGTGGTACGCATACCTACTGAAGAAGGAGAAAAGGCCATCCCCATAAAGATTGAAGGGGTGAAAGATAAAAAATTGCGGAAGTCTCATAAGATGGTGAAGCGTAAAAAGTAAAAATGATGTATTTTAAGCTCGACTTAAGCACTTTGAGCCATAAGAAATAAATGATTTGCTTACCATCCCTCGCTGCTTATTGAAACGAAGAAACTAATCTTATGAAAGACATTTTAGACCACGAGTATACAGATGACGAGTTAGAGTATTTCCGCGAATTTTTGAATATAGAGGAAGCCAATGACTTTGCACAATTACTCGAAAAAAACAAGATCATTTATTCTCTTGAAAAACCACAGGTGCTGATAGACAAAGCCATCGTAGGTACTACGATCCTTCCAAAGGCCATCCTGAAAATACTGCCCCGTGATTTTGAAAGAGTTAATAAAATATTGGCAGAGATCATTGAACAGCAAGCCATACCCCAAGATCATTACTTACTGGAATTTAGCAACCTTGAGCTTTTTGATGTCATTAAAAAGCCTGATAGCTGGAACATTGAGGATATCACAACGGCCCGGAAAATATTAGTTAGCCGTGGTTTTGAGGTAACCAACCAACAGTTGGAAGAATTGCAGGAACAACGATATAGTGAATTGAGAGCCGGAAAGCAAGGGGAAATTGGCTGGATGTTCTTCTATGCCGTATGTATTGGTCTGGGTGTACTCTTTCTTCACCCGATATTTATGATAGCCGGTGTCGGAATGGGTTTTTACTACTGGCAAGACAAAAAAAGGGACCCAAAAGGAGCTTCCTTTTTCACATTCGATAAAAAAACAAGGAAAGTCGGGCAAATAATTTTTTATCTTGGTATTGTACTGATGATCATCTTATTTGTTTTGTTGTTTTTTAATGCCCACTTTGGCCTATGGTCAGGACTGTTTTAAAATATGATCCCAAGATCTTCAGAGAATTGTATGAAAATCTCTGGCGAAAGAAGGAAGCTTATTACGAAAAAAAACTGCAATCGACTATCCATTTTGGTTTGTGGTGGATGGGAGGAGCATTGGTATTAGGGCTACTCACCTATTTGCATACGGCCTTCCTGCCTTTTTGTGCCCTGAGCCTGCTTATCGGAACGGTTATGGGCATTCAATACTATCACCAACGCAGGCTTTTTGCCAAAAAGACCCGGCATTTTTACGCAGATGTGGAGGATCAGATCAAACGGCTCGATTCCTATCAGGAGTTTGTGCTCGAGTTTGATGATCAGGCCATTACCCTCTGGATGGATCAGGAAGAATATCGTACGCCCTGGTATATCTACGATTACATGATCGACAATGAGGATTATTTGTATCTCAGTTCCGTTGATCCCAAACGTCGTAGCCAAAATACGTTGATTCCTACTCAGACCTTGCCACCGGATATTTTTCATCAATTAAAAACGCTCGCAGAAGGTAAAATTGAAAATAAGATTGAGGAATAATATTTTAAGTCCCCCTTTAACCTTCCCTTAAGAGGTATTTTTCTACACTTACACACAAAACTTTTATCTTTCAGTTTTAAAAGCTTCTAAGAGCAAGGAGAAAGTTGCTTTCTCCTTGCTCTTAATCAAAAAACTACCTTGTCAATCATGAAGCAGATCTCACTACTTATTACGCTGCTTTTCCTCAGCCAAATGGCACTGGCACAGCAAGAAGAGGAAAAGGAATTGATCATGGATTTCGAGAAATACAATCCACCCTCAACTTTAGTGGTTCCAGAACACCCAACCACACGCGCCAAATTTCCGTTCATTGATGTGCACAGCCACCACTTTCGGATGGCTACCCAGGACCTTGACAAGCTCGTCAAAGAGATGGATGAGCTCAATATGGGCATTATCGTCAACCTGAGTGGACGGAACAGCAAGGCCCTCAAGGATATGACCGACCACGTTAAAGAAGAAGGCTACGAAAATCGCATCGTCGTTTTTTCTAATATTAATCTACAAAGCATCGATGAGCCCGACTGGGCCGAAGAAACCTGCAAGCAGCTGGAATACGATTTCCAAAACGGCTCACGGGGCCTGAAGATCTACAAAAGTCAGGGCATGACCAATAATGATAAAGATGGCAACCGCATCAAGATCAACGATCCGCGAATTGCTCCCGTTTGGGAAAAATGTGGTGAACTGGGTATGCCTGTTTTAATTCACTCGGCCGACCCCAAATCTTTCTGGGAACCACATGACGAGAACAACGAGCGCTGGCTTGAGCTCAAGTTGCGCCCCCGTCGTAAACGCGGTCCTGAAGATCCTGCTCCCTGGGAAACGATCATAGCCGAGCAGCACGATCTGTTCAAAAATCATCCGAATACCACCTTCATCGCAGCGCACTTTGGCTGGTTCCCGAACGATCTGGCAAAACTAAGCACGCTTTTGGACGATATGCCGAATATGTACGTGGAATGCGGGGCCATCATTGCCGAGTTAGGCCGTCAACCACGCAATGCGAAGAAATTCCTGACCAAGTACCAGGACCGGATCCTGTTTGGAAAGGATGCCTACAATCCAGAAGAGTACCACACTTATTTCCGGGTACTGGAAACAGATGATGAGTATTTTCCTTATTACAAGAAGTACCATGCTTACTGGAAGATGTACGGTCTGGACCTGGATGATGAGGTGCTGAAGAAGATGTATTATAAGAATGCGTTGAAGATCATTCCGGGACTGGATGCCAGTTTATTTCCGGAATAATCCTACCGGACAGCAAGCTTCAGCTTGCCAGGAGGGTAAACTTCAGTTTGCCCAAACAGTCAATTTCGTTAGCAACAATTAATAAGCAAACTAAAGTTCGCTTTCCTGGCAAGCTGAAGCTTGCTGTCCGGTATTTTTAATTCATCCGCCACTGTCCCCACACATTCTTCACCGCCTCACTCACCTGCACATCCGGCGTCTGCGGCTTACTAATCAATCCCGATTCCTTACCGACGGCTTGCTGGAGGTAATCAAATAATTCCTGATAGGTCACCTCTCCCTTGCTTTCTTTTAGTTTTTTCAATAAAAAATAGGTAAAAAAGCCATGTTGTTGTTCACGATATACCCCGGAAGCCTCTTGCCCCGAACTGGAGGAAAACACCACTGTATTTCCTTTCAGTGACTCAGCTCTGGGTCTCACCCGTACTCCTTTCATAGCCATCAAGGGTGCATTTCGAGCGCCACCGCTAAAACAGGCATCCAGGAAAGCCGTCACTTTTTTGGAGGGATACTGGCTAAGCTGTGCATAGACTCGCTTAAGCGGTATCGCCTGGTCAATATTAACGCCACTGACATCCACCGGAATCAAAAAAGCCTCATTTGTATTTTCCTTAGGCAGGCCATGCCCGGAATAGTAAAAGATCAGCTCCGCCTGTCCTTGTTCCGTCCTTGCCAGATTAGCCAGCCAGGCCAGGCCCTGGTTGATCTGCCCGGCCGTCGCATTGGTGAGTAGGCGGACTTGTCGCTCGGGGACGCCCAGGGTGTTGACCGCATATTCTTTGAAAACGGCGGCATCGTTTTCGGCAAAATCGACATTGACCTCGGTAGAAAGGCCGGTTTGAAAGGAACTGTAATCCTCATTACCGATGATGAGGGCGTAGCGGTGCGTATTAGGTGAGGAAACTTGAGGAATATTTTTATCTACATCAGAGCGAAGGGAAGCGATTTGGATGTCGCCTTTGCGACCGTCTTTTCTGGCATCTACCACGATCTTCTTGGAGGCCATGTTTTGGTTGAGCTGCAGGGTGATGGTTTTGGATTCGGCGTATTGGCCGTGTTTTTCACGCAGAGAAATGGTGATGGGGACGTTGTTGCTTTTATACAAATCGTTAACAATGAGCGAATAGACAATACTTTCCGTTTCTCCGGCCGCTAACTGATCAAAACGGAGGCTGCTATTACCACTCAAACAAAGTACATTGGCGGGGATCTGTAGATTGACCTGAAGGTTTTCAGCCATGCCATAGTTCGTGTTCTGGACCAGCACCTGTAGATCGAAAGGAATTTTGCGCAATAGCGTACCCGACATCTGGCTCGTGACAGAATGATCCGCAACCCGTACCATTGGTGACTCAAAGACTTTAGTAGCGACTTCCAATTGGATCGCATTGGTACCGAAACCGTTAGGCTCTTCTACCTTCAAGGTGAAAGTAAGGGTTCCATCCTGGATATTCCGCT
>JAUIKE010000338.1 GCA_030430845.1 Bacteroidia bacterium
ACCTCTCTCCTTTGTCTGGATCACAGATTCTCACGGATTGGGCGGAAAACACAGATAGGAAAATTGGCTTTTACAGCCAATTTTCCTATCTGTGAAATTCGTTCAATCCGTTAAGATCCGCGGTTCTAAGCAAAATGAATTCCCTTTGTCGGAACCACTGATTCTCACAGATTTAGCCAATTACACGGAAAGGGCTGCTGGTCCCTCAGACCAGCAGCCCTATCTGTGGCTTCCGTTTCATCCGCTATCATCCGTGATCCAGACAAAAAAGGCCCGTTCTGTGCCATCTGCTGAATCTGCTACTATCTGCGGTTCCAAAGAAAGAAAAGTACAGATTATTAAAAAGCGTTCATATAATACCAGTGCTCTTCGTCCGAGGGACGAAGAGCACCATCCTGGTCATCCCGGCCATCCTACCCGCCCTCCGAAGGAGAGCAATCCCGGTACAGACAAGGGATATGCAAAAAACCTTTTACCTGACACTGAAAACACCGAAAACACAGTAGCCGCCCCTGGCATCCCTCCAAAAATTGTAATGGAAATCGATACTAAAGCGGTAATGGATGACATTAAACGCCCCGCATTATCCCACTCATCTCTGCCTGCATCTCCTTCGCTTTCGCTCTAGCCGCCTCTGCAAAATCTTCTCCCTTGCTCGCATACAAAATTCCCCGGGAAGAATTGACCAGCAGACCGACCTGATCGTTCATGCCGTACTCACATACCGCCGCCAGACTGCCTCCCTGCGCTCCCACGCCGGGTACCAGAAAGAAGTGATCCGGCAGAATAGCCCGGATATTGCGGAAAGACTCCGGGTGCGTAGCGCCGATCACGAACATTAATTCCTCAGGACTCCCCCACTCTTTCGCGGTATACAAGACCTCCTCGTACACATATCGGCCGTTTGCCAGTTTTTTCATCTGAAAATCCTCACTGCCTGGGTTCGAGGTCAAGCCCAGTAGGATCACCCATTTTTCTTTATTACCCAGAAAAGGCTGTACGGAATCAGAACCCATGTAGGGAGCAATCGTCAAAGCATCGCAGTTCGGATGTCCGAAAAAAGCCGAGGCGTATTTTTTTGAGGTATTACCGATATCCCCTCGCTTCGCATCGGCAATAACGAAGTGCTCAGACGGGATCAGGCTTAGTATTTTTTCATATAATTCCCAACCCTCCGAACCGAAGGCCTCGAAAAAAGCCAGGTTGGGCTTGTAAGCTACACAAAGGTCTTTTGTGCTTTCTATAATTTCTTTGAGAAAAGTGTAAGTGGACTCCACCGAGCCATCCAGATGGCTGGGTAATTTGTCGGGATCGGGATCCAAGCCAATACAAAGAAAGGATTCTTTTTGGTGAATCTGATCAACTAACGCACTTAAGGTCATAGTTTTTAGACGTTTATTCCGTTTACGGCTACAATTCCTTCAATCTGGGGCAGTCTCGATTTAATAGCTTGCTCCAGGCCCGCCTTCATGGTCATATCCGTCATACTACAACTCTTGCAAGCTCCCAACCATTTGATCTTCACCACATTTTGATCCGTCACATCCACGACCTCGACATCTCCTCCATCCACTGCCAGATGAGGTCGAACATCGTTCAGCGCCTCGTCTATCAGCCGGATCAATTCATCTTTGTTCTGATTAGACATATAATCCTTGATTTAATTTCTATTTTAAATATATCCTTCGACCTTCGCCCCTCGCCCCTCGTCCTTCGACCTTCCAATTATGATTTCACATTCACCACCTGAGTAGGCCCCAACATTTCATTCCGCAAAGCTACTTGACGGGCCACATTTTTGGCTACTTCCATCAATGCATTAGAAGGAATGGAGCCTTCTTCCAGTATAGCCGGCTTACCACTATCTCCGCCTTCCCGAATACCTTGTACGATCGGGACCTGCCCGAGCAGAACAGACTGGCTCATCTTAGCCAATTTTTTGCCGCCTCCTTCACCGAATAGGTAGTATTTGTTATTTGGCAATTCTTTCGGTGTAAACCAGGACATGTTTTCCACTATTCCCAAGATCGGCACATTTACATTAGGAAGCAAAAACATATTCATAGCTTTCACTGCGTCTACTACTGATACTTCCTGAGGCGTGGTCACCATCACAGCACCTGTAACAGGAACCGTCTGGACGAGGCTCAGCTGGATATCCCCTGTCCCGGGAGGTAGATCGACGACGATATAGTCGAGTTGCGGCCAGATGGTATCGTTGAAGAACTGCTTGATGATGCCCGACAATCTTGGCCCTCTCAGCACCACTGCCTGCTCCGGTTCGATGATAAACCCGATCGAGATGACTGAAATGCCGTGTGCTTCCAGCGGTACCATTTTAGGCTGATTGTAAACCGACTGAATCTTAGGGCGCTGCCCCTGCAATCCCAGCATAGTCGGGATAGAAGGACCGTACAGATCCGCATCGATCAGACCGACTTTTGCGCCCAGTGCCTTGAGCCCCAAAGCCAGGTTAACGGCTACTGTAGATTTGCCTACGCCTCCTTTGCCGGAAGCTACTGCAATGATGTTTTTCACATGCGGCAAAGCGCTCGTCGATTGTTGAGACTGTTGCGTTTTGGACATCATGTGAACGTTCACGTTTGCCTCTGGATACACTTCCTGTACGGCTGCCATGCAGGCAAAATTGAGTTCCGACTTATACTTTCCTTCCAAAGAGGGTAACTCCAGTGTGAAATTGATGTTTGCCTCATCCACTTCCAGGTCGCGAACCATATTCATAGTGATCAGGTCCTGTCCGGTATTGGGATCAGTTACTTTGGTAAGTGCTTTTACGATCTTTCCTTTATCAAATGCCATGATGATATGTAGCGAGGAAGCAAGCGGCAAGCCGCCTGCTTCCTCCTTTTTTAATGTTTTTTAATTTGAAGTGTAAAAGTAAAACAAAAATTATCAATATTGGGTTTGTAAAGTTATCAATATTTGAAAGGTGGTTGTGTGAAAAGTCCTTCGGCCTTTTCCCCCAACTAATAATATTCTTTTAGGAGGTTGTTTGAATAAAAAAACTTCGTTTTTTTATTCAAACAACCTCCTAAACAAAATTTTAAGGGGTGTGTGAAAACCTGACTGCCGTCAGGCAGGCGAGGAACGAGTTTTTACACAACCCCATTCCGTTTGAAATTAGGAAAAAAGCGTTTACATTTGCAGCAACATGAAAGTATTCTACGAACTAGAGAATCTACCGAGCTTTAAGCATTCAGTTATCACCATTGGCTCTTTTGATGGGGTCCACCACGGGCACCAAAAGATCATAGAGAAAGTCAACCAGCTGGCTCGCCAAATCAATGGTGAAAGCATCATCATTACTTTCCACCCTCATCCGCGTCTGGTTGTTTATCCGAAGGATGATAGCCTGCAACTTATCAGCACTATTGAAGAAAAGATCCGGCTGCTAGAGCAGTTCGGAGCCGATAATGTGGTGGTGGTTCCTTTTACGGTAGAATTTTCCCAGCAAAGTGCCGACGAATACATTCAGAAGTTCCTGGTCGAAAAATTTAACCCTAAATACATTGTCATTGGTTATGATCACCGCTTTGGCCTGGGCCGGCAAGGGGATGTCAATTATCTCAAATGGCATGGAGAAAAATGTGGGTATGAAGTGCTGGAGATCGAAAAACAGGAAGTAGAGGATATTGCGGTCAGCTCTACCAAAATCCGCCAATCACTGGAAAAAGGAGATATCGCATCTGCCAATCGCTTATTAAATCATTCCTTTTCCCTGACCGGAAAGGTAGTGAAAGGACAGCGGATCGGCTCCCAAATAGGCTATCCCACTGCTAATTTATCCATTGGAGATAAACATAAGCTCATTCCTCCACATGGTATCTACGCCGTTTTTGTGATCCATGAAGAAGAACGGTACCAGGGTATGCTTTATATAGGCAAACGCCCTACCCTCAAGAACTTCAACAATGAAACCATCGAGGTAAACATTTTCGGTTTTGAAAAAGAAATATACGGCGATACGCTTATCCTCCAGCTGGTAAAAAAAATCAGGGATGATGCCGGCTTTGAGTCTATAGAGGACCTGAGCAAACAACTAGGGGAAGACAAACAAAAAAGTCTGAATATCCTATCCGAGCAGTTACAGCTGGAAGAAGAAAAAAAAAATAGTTCCTGGCCTGAAGTAGCTATTGTCATTCTTAATTATAACGGCCAATCCTATCTCGAAAAATTCCTGCCTTCAGTGCTGGCCAGTGGATATCCAAATTTTAAGGTCTACGTCGCTGACAATGGATCAACGGATGATTCCCTCGATTTTTTGAGAAAAAATTATTCGGAGGTACGGATCATCAACCTGAAAGAAAACCTTGGTTTTGCCGAAGGCTATAATCGGGCGCTACAATCGGTTAGTGCCGACTACTATGTCTTATTGAATTCGGATGTAGAAGTCAATCCGGACTGGATCGATCCCATCATCGAACTCATGGATCGCGACCCGAGTGTTGCCGCCGTCCAACCTAAGGTTCGGGCTTATCACGAAAAAGATCACTTCGAATATGCAGGAGCAGCAGGGGGCTGGATCGACAGTCTGGGTTATCCCTTTTGCAGAGGCCGCATTTTTTCCATCACAGAAAAAGACAACGGCCAATACGACGACACTCAGGAAATTTTCTGGGCAACCGGGGCTGCCTTTTTTATCAAAGCTCCCCTATTCCACGCCATTGGAGGCTTCGACGGCGATTATTTTGCCCATGCAGAGGAGATCGACCTTTGCTGGAGATTGAAAAGAGCCGGATATAAGATCATGGTTCGCCCCAGATCTGTAGTGTATCATGTAGGAGGCGGAACCTTAAATTATCAGACGCCCCGAAAAACCTACCTTAACTTCAGAAACACCTTGATAACGATTGCTAAAAACATTGAATCGGACCGATTGTGGAAGGTGATAATTTCAAGGTTACTGCTTGACTTTCTGGCCGGTGTCTTGTTTCTCTTCCAGGGTAAATTCAGGCACATCGGCTCCATTGTCAGGGCTCACTGGAACTTCTTCGGCCGGCTCAAGGAAACATTTAGAAAAAGACGTTTTTACAATGAGTTGGTTAACAAGGTGAGTATCCAATCCTATCCAAATAAGGAAGGCCAGTATCCCGGTAGCATTGTCTGGCAGTTCTATGCAAAAG
>JAUIKE010000104.1 GCA_030430845.1 Bacteroidia bacterium
CGCGAATTTCCGCGGATTCAGCGGATGACACGGAAAAGATTTTTGGCCTACAGCCAAAAATCATATCTGTGGAATCGGTTAAATCTGTGAAAATCTGTGGTTCAGACGAAGAGGTATATCGATGTTTTTCCTTCGGAAAAGACCTCCTGAGGAGGGTCTTTTATTCCTTTCCCTGTTACACCATTACACTTTTTCTCGGTTACCCCTTTTCTCTCAAAAAAAGTTTGATTATTAAAAAGAATGGTTTATTTTTGCCCCACTTCCGAAAAGCCGGAAGAAAATCGTTTACTTCTGGTTGATCGATTAGCGTTCAAAAGCCGGTCCTCACGGGACCTGCAAACGATGAACGAATAACTATGAACCAGGAACTCCTAAAATGGGGCCTTAGCTCAGTTGGCTAGAGCGTTTGACTGGCAGTCAAGAGGTCGCGGGTTCGACTCCCGCAGGCTCCACTATTCTTTTCTTTTTTTGCTTGCCTTTGGGGGATTGTGATGTTTTCTTTCTACTTAATATTGGTAAGCGAATATTCTCAGCTGGCTTCATTACTTACACACTTCTTTGTAATTCAATCTCAGGCATTTCGTCATAAGTCTTTCCATTTAGAAGTCTACCATTTTTCTTTTTATTCTTTCCACCCCATTGTTTAAAGAAAAACGCCACTTCTTTCTTTTCGCATTGTTCTTGAATATTAAGCACCCAATCCACTTCTATTGGCCTTGGGTTATGACCACTTTCTCCTCCTACAATTACCCAATCAATTTGGTTAAGGTTCAAATTCGGAAGTGGTCCTAAAAGGGGCTCAAGTGAAAGAAATTTAACTCTTGCATTTGTTTGCCTTAGTAGATCAATCCTACCTTCAACTTCTTGACTCTCTACTGAGACTCCCATCCAAATATTATGGGACCACTTTAATTCGTCATCTGATTCTAATAGTCTTTCAGCCCTTTTAGTAAGTACTTGGAATACATGCTGGGGGTTCTCTCTCATTACATTAAATACCTCTTTAATGAAGGATAACGGAACTTCTTCGTGGAACAGATCACTCATCGAGTTGACAAATACAATTTTTGATTTTTTCCAGGTATATGGAACCTTTAATTCATCCGGATGAACACGAACTTTAAAGTTGTCCTTGTATTTTTCAAGCCCCATGGCTTGCAATCTTCTAGACATGATTTCAGCGTAACAGAACTTACATCCCTGAGAAACTTTTGAACATCCAGTAGTTGGGTTCCAAGTCATTTCAGTCCATTCAATATTTGATTGTGCCATATTAAAATCCTAGGTCTAATTGTTGGTTAGCATATTTTTTGATCTTATTCCAAAAAGAATTACCGAGTTTATTCTTTGAATAAAATGCTAGATGATAAAGAGGTAAATTTTTGTCATTGCTTCTTATTTGATGTTTATTTTCTGGTTCTTTTTACCCTAGAGCAGTCATACCCTTATCATACGCCTTAGAAAGATATGGAATAAAATCAAATCTATTTCCACTAAACTCGTTTCTCCAATTTTCATTTCCTATAAAATTGTCTACTTTAAGATTTCCTTCTTTCAAGTAATATTTTAAATTCCTATTAGCATCCATTCCTGTTGCTAATAAAATCAAAAAATCCATAGCAAAGGACGAGCCCAAGCTTTGGATAGTAGAAAATTTTAAGTTTAATGAATATGGATCAATAAAACTAAATGACAGAACAGTATTCCCTTTACTTGGTATAGGAATCTTACTTTTTAAAATTTCTATTTTTTCATTTATGTCTCCTTCAATGAAAGTTACATTTTTATCTGGAAAATCCCTAGCAACTCTTTTTCTCAAAGAATCAATCTTTTTTGGATTTTCTTCGCAAAAAATATAATGTGTGAATTTATATGGAAGAGATAATGCAATAAGTGGGGATGACCTATAAATTTTACCAGTCTCTTTTATTTTCGAATACCCAGCACCTGCAAAAAGATCTAGGTAAACTAAATTATTCCATTTGTTCCGCATACTTGTGGTGAAGATATTTCCATAAGCTCCAATTAGCCTGTATTTTTCCTCAGACCACTGTCTTACTTCTGGGATACATAATCCATCATCCTTGACTTCAATCAAAGTATTGAATTTAATCATTTTCGTCGCTTTTAATCCGAAATTTATTTCGAAGTCATAATATGTTTAAAGTAAAGGAAGTTGTAGCAGAGTATTGCCTTTAGCTGGTTAGGCTAGGCACCAGCTTTATTAATTTCTAAATCTGCTGCACTAATTAGTTGCAATAACCTTCCTATTTCTGTCGATTCGACAGCTGTTCCTTCCATAGATTTATTTATTGATTTTATCATAGTATCAAGTGTAAGAAAGTTGATCTTTACATCAAATTCACCAGCTCCACTTAGCATATTTATGAACCCCTTATTATTGACAAATTTTTCGATGTATTCTGGGTTCTTTATTTTTGTAACTGCAATTATGTAGTTAAAAGATTTCGAGTTTGTTTCCTCATATATTTTATCCCGGAAGGCCTTAGCCCAAAATTCATTAGTGATTTCTCTGAACCCTTTCCAGACATGTCTACCACTGGCTTTGGTTTCATGTTTTTTAGGATCCGACAATAAATCCAAATATTTTTTTACATCAAATCCACTTTGCCACGACTTACAGCTAACTGCAGTCACAGTTTTTTCCCTAAGGTTTACTCCAAGAACATCAATATCGGAATGTACGCTATATTTTGATTTTGACTCTTTATCAATGCTATCCAAATTTGGACGGTATTTAACGTTGTGTTTCGTAAAGACCGATGGTTGTCTCAGTAAATAACCATCAACAATTTGTTCTAAGATATCTTCCTTCATTTGATTTTTTTTAGTTTGCAG
This sequence comes from Bacteroidia bacterium, assembly GCA_030430845.1. Taxonomy (GTDB): domain Bacteria; phylum Bacteroidota; class Bacteroidia; order Chitinophagales; family Saprospiraceae; genus JANQPA01. The sequence goes on from JAUIKE010000104.1 coordinate 2,860, forward strand.
CTAAATGGACATATCCGAACAAAAGGTGCAGATAGCCAACTAGATCCTCAAATTTTTTATTAAATAAGCTTACTTTTTACTACCCCTCCCCATCATACCCCCGCACGCTCCCAATCAAATGATCGGCATAATCATAAATATCCTCTAGCTTTTCAATAGCCATTTTCTCCTCATTTTTCTCCTCATCAAAAACGCCCAAGTACTTTTGAGAACCGTCAAAGCGCAATCGGCAGATAGGCTTCCGGTTGTTGTCGTCTAAGAGAATGCCGCAGTAGGACTTCACATCCCGCATGACGATCCTTTCTACGTCTACCTCCTTTCTCAGAATAGCCCGCACGATCAGGAAAGCTTCTTCCTCTTCCGGGGTGGTTTCAATACCGTCATTTTTTTCTTCCGTAACACCGCCGTTCGGCTCGGCCTCTCCATTCACAGGTGGCTGAGCGACAATTATGTCCTCTTGCTCCCGGTCGAGGGCACTTTGAAGCCGATCACTGATCATTTCGCTGATGAGCGTTTTGGAAGATTTCTGGACCAGCTGAGAAAACTGCCCTTGCACTTTCGAGGTGACCCTGCCCGGATAAACCCTGGAAGCGAAGTATTTCACAAACTCCTCACTCGGACTTTTAAGCTCCTGGGAAAGTAGTTCCTTGATCTCTTTCGAGTACTTGAGATCACTGGCATTGCTGAAAATCTCTTCCACATCGAAATTCTCCTTCTTGAATTTTTTGAGTTCGGCAGCTAGCTGTTCGTTTACCTGTTCCATCGAAAACTCCAAAAAGGGCTTTTCATCCATCTTGTTGGAATTTTCCAGGTCGGTGTAGAAGCGGTAGACGATCCCGTTGGTCAGAATAGCAAACTTGGCGGCCGTGACATGAAAATAGCGGAACAACTGAGAGTTGTGTGGGTCCAAGGCTTCTTTCCAGTGCTTGCATTCAACGATGATGGTAGGAATGCCCTCCCTAAGAATACAGTAATCCACTTTTTCCCCCTTCTTAATCCCAATATCAGCCACAAATTCAGGAACTACTTCCAGCGGGTTGAAAACATCATATCCGAGAGCGGAGAGGAAAGGCATGACGAAGGCATTTTTGGTAGCTTCTTCGGTTTCTACCTGTGCCTTTAATTTGATAATTCGATCACTAATCGATTTGAGGCGGTCGATGAGATCCATGGAGTTTAATTTTTTTAAAAGTAAAAAATCTTTAAGAATATTCTAATTTTTACGCGGAGAATAGAATTATTGTTGCAAAAAAGCCGCACAAGTTAATGTCTTCCCTAAAAGCGAGGGGCCCATTCCTACAAAAAAGCGCTATCTTTACAAAAACATTCAATCCACTAATCTTCAAGCAATGAACACCTCCATCCTCAAACTCTTAACTACCCTCCCCCTCTTCTCCCTCCTCCTCGCCTGCCAAAACACCCCCCTACAAAATCCCCAGGCCGATCTAAAATCCACCATCCTCCAAACCATCCAGGCCTTCGCAGAAGAGGACTCTGTTGCGCTCAATCAGCTGATCCACCCGCAGACGGGCCTGTACGTCATTCACCGGCCGGGTGTGTTTGATGTGTACAGCCATACCGATCGCATCGATATGGCCCATCCCGTGCCGGAATATTTTCCCTACTCTGGCTTTGCCAGCGATCAGGACGTAAAGTTTGAAAGCTGGCCGACTTATGATTGTGGAGAGGAAGTATGGAGTAAATACGGCTTGTATTGCGATACCAGCCAACGGGATCACCTGCTTTCCCGAACGGCGGAGAATATGAAAAAATATGAGCTGGAGGATGTGCCGGACTCTGCTATTTCGGCCTTGAAAGAGCTGGAACAGCAAAGCCGCCGCGTCGTACTGGCGGATGAGGATAAAGGGGAGTTGGTTTTCTATCTGACCCTGATTGATCAGAAGTGGTATTTGACGATCTTGGATCGGGTGTCGGGGGATTGTAGTGCCTAAAGATTTTTTAAGAATGATAAATGGGGCGGCTGAGGCCACCCCATTTATCATTCTTATTTACTATAGGATAACTCCTCATTCCCTACCAATTCCCAACCCACCGGCACCGGCTCAAACCGTGCCTGGAAAAACCGCAAATACTTAGGCTCAAACACCATTTTCAAACCACCAATGTTTTCCCGCTTGTCATACACCGCTTCTACGGAATCTGCCACGACGTCCATGTGCGACTGCGTGTAAACCCGCCGCGGAATGGTCAGCCGAACCAACTCCAGTTTGGGGTAATTGTGTTCACCTGTTTTTTTGTTCCGGCCGGCGGAGACGATGCCCCTTTCCATGGCACGGACGCCGGAATCCAGGTACAGCTCGGCGGCCAGCGATTGTGCTGGGAATTGATCCTGCGGAATGTGGGGCAGAAATTGCTTGGCATTGAGGAATACGCCATGCGTACCGATCGGATGAACGATCGGGATGCCGGCCTCCAACAGTTTGTTGCCCAGGTACTGCACTTGTCCGACGCGGGCTTTGATGTGCTCGTCCGAAACCGATTCGCGGATGCCGACCGCCAGGGCGCCCATGTCTCTGCCGGCCATGCCGCCGTAAGTGTGCAAACCTTCATACACCACTACCAAACTGCGGGCTTCTTCGAATACCTCATAATCGTTCACTGCCAGGAAGCCCCCGATGTTGACTAACGCATCCTTTTTGGCACTCATCGTAGCCATGTCAGTCAGATCACAGATCTCGCGAACGATCTCAGCCACAGTTTTGTGCCGATAGTCTTCCTCGTATTGCTGGATCATGTAGGCGTTTTCGGCCACCCGGGTCATGTCATGCACGATGGGGATGTTGTACTTGGAAGTGAGCATCCGCAAGGCGCGAAGGTTCGACATGGAGATCGGCTGTCCGCCCGCCATATTCACGGTGGTTGCCATGCTCACATATGGAATTTTTTCCGGCCCTTTATCGATGATCAGTTCCTCCAGTTTCTGGAGGTTGATATTCCCTTTGAAGGTAAAATCGCTCTCGGGATCGTGCGCTTCATCCACGATCACATCCACGAAGGTGCCGCCGGCCAGTTCCTGGTGCAGGCGAGTGGTGGTGAAATACATGTTTCCCGGCACAAAGTCCCCCGGCTTGATCATTATTTTAGAGATCAGGTGCTCGGCAGCGCGGCCCTGGTGGGTAGGCACGACGTATTGATAGCCATAGTATTCCCGTACAGCTGCTTCCATGTCCAGGAAATCCTTACTACCGGCGTAAGCCTCATCGCCCAACATGATCTGGGCCCACTGCCGGTCGCTCATGGCCGAGGTACCGGAGTCGGTCAACAGGTCGATGTAGACGTCTTTTGATCTCAGAAGAAAGGTGTTGTAGCCAGCCTCTTCGATGAATCGTCTGCGCTCTTCGGGCGTGGTCATGTGCAGATGTTCGATCATTTTGATCTTGTAGGGTTCCGCCCATGCTCGTTTTCGTTTCATTTCTTTGATTTTATTGGTTAGGCAAAACAGAATTTAGATTGTTGCACTAATAGTTATGAAGCTACTTATTTCAAAGAAAAAAGCAAAGGATTTGTGTTATGAAGAGTAGATGATTTTAATCACTTTTTATAGCCCTTATTATCCGGATGCTTGAGATTATACACCCGCTTGTATTCCAGACTTCTGGCACCAAAATTGATCAATAGGCCGACAGGAAGATCATAAGCCTCACAGTAATTCATGGCCTGAGCCAGGTGCGCCTCATCCATTTTGATTACTGCTTTCAATTCCAGCATGATAACATCTTCCACAAAAAAATCGACTCGCCGCCTACCTACATGAATTCCATCATAAAAAATTTCCATCCACATTTCGCGAGCGAATGATAAGCCCTGTCTATCCATCTCAATTGCCAAGGATCGTTGATAGATCACCTCCTGAAAACCATTGCCCAGGATGTTGTGTACTTTCATTGCACAGCCAATTATTTTGTGAGTGATGTCACCGTATTGCATACTTTGTTTTTTCTGTTATGAATGGATTCCTCTTACCCAATGTCTGGGCTAGGATTTGTAGGATTATAGGATGGTAGGATTAATTAATCCTATAATCCTATTAATCTTATAATCCTATAATCCTATTAATCCTATAATCCTATTAATCCTATAATCCTATTAATCCTATAATCCTATTAATCCTATAATCCTATAATCCTATTAATCCTATAATCCTATAATCCTATTAATCCTATAATCCTATTAATCCTAGTCAAACGAGATGAGAGCACCTAACCAGTAATTTACCCCTTTCCAAAGAGTATTTCCAGTTTTAGAGGCATTTTCTAACAACACGCTTGCGACCTTACTTTATTATTAGACTTTAAGAAGCAAGGTCGAAGATTTTAATAGAAAGACGCTCTCTCAAAACGATACCCTTACCCCCGCTGACACATCCATCAAATCGCTCGCCTTGCCTCGATCGCCGGCTTCGAAGCCTTTGTAGTACCTCAAATTGCCTTGAAAGGACAGGGCATCAGTGAATTGATAAGTCGGAGCAATGATCACGCCTGCCTGCGGGCTGACGTTCGTAAACTGATCGCCACTGCTTCCGAATATGCGGACGCTGTAATGAATGACCGTAGCGCCTCCACTGGCCATGAGTGCTACAGAAAACTGATCGTTGATATCCAGTCGGTATCCTAAAGAACCATGATAGGCCTCTCCCCTATCAAAATTACTATCGTCTTTAAAGCTGCTCAATAGCGGCTTCGTAAATTGTAAACGGCCGATAAGCTTGCCGTACTCCATTTCACCATATACCCCAACTACAATGCTGGCATTATTATCGTTCCCCATTGTAATCCTGGGAGCATACCCTATGGAGGCAGCTCCTGAAAAGTGGATGGGTATCTGATCCTGAGCAGAAAGATTCATCGTTAGGAAAGAACAAAAGATTAAAATTAGGGCCGTCAGGTGGGAAGGAAAATCAAATCTGAAATTTCTTTTTGAATGTGTCATGATATACATTTTTTGGTTGTTGAATCAATGTTGTTGTCGATGATTCAAAAGTGCATATCCTGAACTAATTCTCTTTATCCATATGTTGCACTCTTATGCACATATGTTGAAAGCAACTGAAAATCAACCACTTGCAGTGTAGCTTCCTTGACTAATTCTCGTAAAAACCTGAATAGATACAGTTTTGGCATAAGCAATTCGTCTTTTGGACACTCCTGAATATGATGGTTTCCCACAGGGCCTTGGGTTAGGCATTACTCCTTTCCTGCACAATAAGGGTGATTACAAACACAACAATGCCCAACGATCCCAAAACCGCCGCCAGAATTAGCGCCTGTTGATAAAAAGCCGCATTGATACCGGAACGCCATTGATCGTTGAGTAAAATGGCTCCACTACACAGTAATAATAAGGGTATCAGTATGGGAAAAGCATGCCCTAGCAGCTTAGGTATTGACATCTCAGGGCCGCTTTCGATCTTAAACAAGGCCGCCAGGCAACTGCCTACTATACTTAACAGGAGTCCGGCTCCCAATAGCAAAAACCTTGGAGGGCTGACCCATGCGAATCCGCCTTTACTGCCGGTAATACCGGCTACAATAGCCAGGCCAATAAACAGCGCAAAATGCAAAAAGATCATACTCCTAAAATAGGCTGAGCCACTCTTGCTGGAATCTTTATTAAATAAAAAACCGATTATCCCGAAGTATATAAGTAGAGAAAGAACCAAAAAAACATAGCCGATGATGGTCATTCAAATTGAGTTTTATTTTAGTTTTCTTTTTTGTCATGCACTTCCAGCACCACTTTCCCAATTGTTTTTCCGGATTGAAAAAGCAGGAGAGCCTCTTTTAGTTGGTCAAAAGAAAATCGGTGCCCAACAAAAGGTTTCGCCAAGTCCAGCTGTTTTAATTCTCCGAGTATCTGATGCATGAGCTCGGCATGATGAAACAAGAAGATCAGGTTAAAAGCCATCACAGATTTATTCTCGCTGGTCATAGTTTGAGGATCTATTTTAGGGCGGGTAAGGTAGTAATAAATAAGCTTAAAATAATTTGGTCGGTTGCCGACGGTCGTGTAACGGGCAGAGCCATAGCTGATCATGCGCCCCATGGGAGCCAAATGTTTGTACCCAATTTTCAGGATTCGACCGCCGATACATTCCATGATCAGGTTGAGAGGACGTTCACCCAGGGCTTGTTTCAGATCCTGTTCAAAGTTTTTGCTTCGTACGATCACCCGGTCATAACCCTCTTTTTCGAGCAAAGCACGCTTATCAGGTCGGCCGATGGTTCCGATGGTGAAGGCATCGTACTTTTTGGCAATCCGATTGGCCATCAGCCCTACTCCGCCACCACCACTATGGATCAGGACCGTCTGTCCTTTTTGCAGGTTGCCCAGACTGATTAAGCCATAATAAGCAGTGAGCGTCTGTACCAGGTAAGCAGCGCCTTCGGCAAAGCTCCAATCTTCAGGGATAGAAACCACATATCGATGATCAATATTCAGCCCTGAGGTATAAGCCCCAAATCGGGTCACGCCCATTACCCGGTCACCTTCTTTGAAGTCTTGAACCTCCGATCCTACTTTAGTAACCACCCCTGCATATTCCAGGCCGGGAATAAAAACGCCTTCCGGAGTAGCCGCATATAAACCCCAGATGGCAAAAATATCGGCAAAATTGAGCCCGACGGCCTTTACTGAAATCATTACTTCATCAGGTTTCGGCTCAGGCAGTTCTTCGGTAAGCAGTTTAAGATTGCTCAGGCTGCCGGCTTTGAGTTGGTATGCTTGTCGTTGCATAAGTAGGTGGTTGTTTGCCTATTTACAAAAGAACGCATTTTATTTGGCACAGAAATTGTTTTTATAAGAAATAAAATAGGCTGACGAATACGCCTTACGGGTGTGAGACAGTCCCATTTACCCCTCATTTTTTCTCATTTACCCTCCCATATGAGGTAACCCTGTTGCCTGTTTTTCCGTAAAATTTAATAAACAAATAAACCTCTTACTCATGAGAATGATACCTAAACCACAAACCAAGACCATCCAATGGGCCTGGGTCATCATTGCCCTGATGTTCCTCTTGTCTTACAATCTTCAAAACCGGTACCGCGTCATCGAATACATGGATATGGACCGCCAGATCGTACTGGATCGGTACACAGGGGAGCTTATGGTGAAAAATTTGAAGGGATTGTAAAAATTATTCCTTCAGATACTTCTCCCTCGCTTCCTCATACACCTTGAACAGATCCGTCACCTCATTATCCTCTCCGAACAAGCCACTCCGCCGATTTAAGGGTTCCCAGATGGCCGTTCCCTTGCCCATGTCATTGGGTAGGTTAAACACGATTTCGTGCACTTCTTCTTTGAAGTCAGAGTACTCCACCACATTGACAGGCTTGTTGTAGCGATCGATGAGGTCAAGCAGATTATTCTGTAGGTCATTCAAGGTGCCGTGCCAGCGCGGATAGTAAGAAATGCCGATGATATCGAATTGGACATCGCGGGCCAGCATATTGTCGAGCCAAAAGACTGATTCCTTGTTTTGGCCGCCCAGGGCGATGTGCATCATGATAGGAATATCTTCGCTGACCTGCTCCACCCCTGCCGAGCCGGCCTTCAGCAAACCTGCCAGGCCGTCCAGATTACTTATATGTCCGTCGGGCCAGAGCAGACCGTGATTGATCTCATTGCCGACCTGGACCATATCAGGTAGGGTGTTTTGTGCTTCCAAAGCCCGGATTACTCGCGCCGTATAGGCGGTAACCGTATCCTTAAGCGTTTCGTAGTTCAAGGCTTCCCATGCTTTAGGTTTGAATTGTTTTTGAGGGTCCGCCCAGTAATCGCTGTAGTGAAAATCCAGCAACAGCTTCATCCCGGCCTCCTTGATGCGTTTGGCCATACCCAGGGTGTAATCTAATCCACAGAACCCTCTTTCGGGGGAATACCCCTTTTCATTTTCGGGATTTACAAAAATGCGCAGGCGGATGTAGTTAAAACCGTGGTCACGCAAAATCAGGATGGGGTCCTTCACTTCTCCATTTTCTTTAAAGGTGACGCCTCTGCTTTCTATTTGAGGTAAAAAAGAAATATCTGCTCCGATCATGTCGTCGATGGAAATAGATGTTGCAGGTAATTGATCTTGAGTAGGTGTCATTAACTTCACATCGCTTGGGATGGAATGAATTTCGTGCTCTCCAGCCCAAAGTCCATCCACAGCAGCCTTGACGACGGATTTGTCGGGAGAATTACCGGCTACATAATAAAGTTCTACTTCTCCATCCACCAATTGCGTACGGCCATATTCCACACCGGCTGTGTCCGTATCTGTAGGCAAGGCCTGTCCGTCCAATGTAGTCACTTTACCGCTGCCTTCCACATACATTTTGATCTCATTGACGGCATTGGTAATCTCTCTGCCCGCGCTGTCGATAACGGTAATGCGAAGCCGGGCCTTATCCCGCCCATCGGCAATAAGCGTGGTGCTATAGCTGGTGAATTTCACATTAGTGGCTTTGCCGGAATCCACCTGTATATTGGATGTATAATCCTTAAGCTCCGGCTCAAGAGGCGGTGATGGGGGTGTTTCGCATGCGAAAAAAAGGGCTGTCAGAAAGAAAAAAAAGATAACGTGTTTCATTATGAAGGCAATTTTAAAAGAAACTCAATCGATTGTGTAAGGAATTGATTCGTAATATACAGGATTTTATTTTCCCCTTTTAGTCTGAATCACGGATTCAACGGATTCCATAGACCTTACTCTTCGTCGAAAAATGCCTCTCTTAGAATTATAATTCCCTATCTTAATTTTACTAAACCACCTACTTAAACTAAAGGGCTGTCATTCGAAAACTTTTATTGACAGCCGACTAAACCCAATCGTTATGTTTTTAGATAAGAAAACCTTGTATTTCTTATGGTATCTCCTGGAATTTGACCTGGATGAGCTTATCACTGAGAAAGAAAAAGGTAGGTTTTTCCTTAATAAAGCCAACCTAACAGCTGAAGACTACCTCGCATTAAAAATTGCTTCCATCATTGATGTTAATGAATCCCTTCAAGAAAGGGATCAAAAACGTAAACTTTTTCAATCAGAAAATCATATCAAGAAAAAATATTCATACATCATAAAAACCTAAGCCTCCTACTCCTTCTCTACCTCCATCAATATAATCATGTCATTCGGAGCGACGCCTCCAAATGGCCCGGGGGCGTTATTGGCACCACCGAACCAGGGGTTGATACGACGGCTAAAAGTAGGATTGGATTTCAATTCTACTTCTGCCGAACTGCGCAGGCTTTCGTCCAGGTTAAAGAAATTGACTTGCCACTTTTTGCTGCCTTTCCGGATGAATTCAATGCGAATAGATTGAAAGGGCTTCGCTTTTAAAAGAACATCTTCTCCCTGAAACCCCCAAAATCGCTCGTAGTCAAGGTGGTAATAAACGGTTAGATCCAAATATTCACTTTTGGGATCGGGATTGCGCCAGGCCCACATCAGGGCATCCTTATCATTGCGGCGCCAGTTAAGTGAAAACCCGGCTCCCTTGCTCCAGTCTAGCTGATCCAGGTCTCCTTTCATGTCATACAAACAGGATTCATCAAAAACAACATGATAGATAAGGGTATCAATACTTCTGTGTCGATACAGAACGGTTGGTCAGGGGCGAAAGGCATGCTCTCCTGCTTTCACAGCATAGGGCCGGTAATCGATATCGGATGAGATCGGCATATGACTAATGTCTGGTTTTTGTGAACAGGAGGAGGTTGGGAGTACAATAAAAATAACGAGAATTATTTTTGATAGTTGCATTGGCATAGTTTATTGTCTAAGGTGATGCAAAAAAAGAAGCGAACCCAGTACCTGAGCTCGCTCCTCTTTTTTATATAAAAAGATCACTGCTATTTTTCCAAAAGCAGGCGGTTATTATAGAACTGCTCCCCTACCTGTGTACGTATGAGATATAAGCCGGCAGGCTGATCACTCAAGTCGATACTTTCTTGTAGCCCGGATACCTGGTCAAATTGCACACGACGCACCACCTGTCCCATACTATTCAGGATGAATACATCTACATCCTGAACGGAACGCAAGGATAGATCGATCCGGAATTGACCGGAAGTAGGATTGGGGTAAATAGTGTATTGTTTGATAGCATGCTTCGGTTGCTCGAAACCTGACAATTCTCCTGAAGTCAGAGCGCCGGCTTCTGCTGCTGCAGTTTCATCCGGATGACTCGATTGGGTACTGTTCAGTCCCAAAGTGACAAGCCCGCCTCCGGTTAAGGTTCCTGAGTTACTGTTGCCGTTCTGTCCATTGCCGGTAGTGCTACCGTTACCATTTTCATTGCCACTATTATTGGTACCGCTTGTCAGTCCGCCTCCGCTTCCGGCCTGGCTTTCCTCTTGTGGTAATTCATCCAGCAGTTCAATCTGGATATTATCGACGATGAAATTGTGGAAGCTATCGAACGCAGCAAAGTTCATCGCTCCGATCTTTTTCCGTCCGGCGTAAACCGAAATATCAGATACTTTCTCGCCATTTACTTTAATCCAGTAAGTTCGACTAAAGAAGCGGAAATCGAATACAACCTCAACCTCAAACCATTCGCCTTCCGGATAATCAAATGACTCCCCAGTTTCGATGATCTGTCCTTCACCGGGAGTATTATGACCGAAGGTAAATTGGAGGCCTCGAATTGGCTCGGTTGGCGCATAAGTAACCTCCACTGCTGAATTCAGGATGCTGACATAAGCAGAGGAGTCTTCTGGGATCTTCATCATCCAACTGGTCCGATAAATACCCTTGGAATAATTCGGAGCTGACATAACCATATTCTGGCCTTCCTTATCAATCCGAAGAGCCTGACTAGAACCTATGCCAATACCACTCTTCACTATAGCATCAATGGCATTATTACCCTGATCGTAATAAGAAACATAAGCAGCCCAGCAGGAAGTCTGTTGATCCAGACCGGATCCTGCCTGGTATTTATCGAAGGACTCACACAAGTAATTCTCTGTGGCCTCAATACAAGCACAATCTAAAGGAGGCTCGATCAGGTGGTAGAGTTGGGTCAAAGCATGACATTGATTGTTATCCTCATTTGATTCATAAACCTTGTCCTCATTATCCACTATATATCCGATATAGTATGCCCCAGCAGGAAGATCCTTTGTATTGATCTCCAGATCCACATTGAAATTCCTGGAAAAATAAGGGGACAATGGGCTCAACTGTAAAGATTCGATTAGGATATCATCCGGGTCCCCAAAGTGGTCATCAGAAGACAAATACACCCCGACAGTAGTTGCTGAAGAAGATGCTACGCCTATATTTCTGGCCTTATAGCCTTCAATGCTAAGTAGCAAGGCATCTTTTTTATAACCATATCCCAAAATTTCGTTTGGAATACTGTCAAAAGAAATAGTTCCTACATCTGCACAGATCAGGTCCGGAAGCGGTGGTTTGGCAATACTCACCTTCTTGTTATATACACAAATGTTATTATCCTCATTAATTTCCAGCACCTTATCACTGCAATCCAGCACGACGGCCAGATAATATTCACCGAATGGAATAGTATATTCAAATTGTGACAGATCAACCGTCACACCCAAAGCACCTGTTCCCCATGCTTCGATGGCATCCAGGTCTACGGTAGCGATCAGGTAGTTGTTCCCATCCGTAAAGTCCGGATCTTTTGATAAATAAAAACAAGCATCTGTTTTAACCGAAGCGCCGACAGCCATATTGCCTACCCAAACATCCCAAATCCTTAATTCCTTGTTTTTGACCTGCATATATCCAAGCTCCTTACACATCAGATCCGCTTTTTTGGGCTCCTCCAGTGTAATAGTCTTGTAGTAATTGCAGGTGTTATTGTCTTCATCAGATTCCATCACCTTATCCTCACAATCAATGACCAGGGCGATATAGTAGGTACCGTAAGGAACAATGCCTTTGAAGTTCGCCAGTTCAATGATCTCTGTAATGCCGGCAGTTTCTCCAGGTTCCAAAGCGCCCAGGTCAATAGTCTCGACCAGGTAGTTGTCATTGTCAGAGAAATCAGGGTCCGGCGACAAGTAGACGCATACGGAAGTCGGCTCAGAAGCCATATTCCCAATGTTCTTAATCCAGGCATCCTCGATAAAGATGTCCCAGTCATCACAGCTGATATTGCCGTTTTCCAAACACGTCAGGTCAGGTTTCTTGGGTCCTTCCAGCGTGATGGTCTTTTCATACACACAGATATTATTATCTTCATTCGACTCCATCACCTCATCCTCACAGTCGATGACCAGAGCGATGTAATAGGTGCCGAATGGAATAATATTCTTGAAGTTTGCCAACTCAATAATGTCCGAAAGGCCGGTACTTCCTCCCGCTGCCAGGGCCGGCAGGTCAATATAGTCAACGTAATAGTTATCGTTATCGCTGAAGTCCTGATCCGGTGAAAGATAAACACATACTTTTGTAGCTTCAGATGGGCCGTCTCCAATATTTTGGATCCAGACATTATCAATAAAGATGTCCCAATCATCACATGTGATCGTACCGTTTTCAGCACAGGTCAGGTCAGGCTTCTTAGGCCCTTCCAGTGTGATGGTTTTTTCGTACACACAGATATTATTGTCTTCATTTGATTCCATCACATCGCCCTCACAGTCAATGACCAGGGCAATGTAATAAGTACCGAATGGAATAATATCCTTAAAGTTCGCCAGTTCAATGATATCTGACAGGCCGGTACTCTCTCCGGCTGCCAGGGCCGGCAGGTCAATGTAATCGACATAATAGTTGTCGCCGTCGGTGAAGTCATTGTCTTTTGACAGGTACACACATACTCTGGTCGCGGCAGAAGGACCATCCCCGATATTTTGTACCCAGGCGCCATCAATGAAGATGTCCCAGTCATCACAAGTAATTGTTCCATTTTCTGCACAGGTCAGGTCCGGCTTCTTCTTTTCGATGGTGATTTTGTCATTATAGTAACAGACATTGTTCTTTTCATCTGATTCCATGACGACATATTCGTCATCAATAATGATTCCAACATAATAGGAACCTGCCTCGATATCCAATCCTTCCAGCATTGCATCAAAGGTTAACCAGGCTGTTTGGCCGGGTTCCAGCATTTTCAGAACGATAGATCCAAGGAAGAAATCAGCCTTTGTGATCGTAGAATTTGTAGATAGGTAAATCCCTACTCTACTCAAATCCGACTTGGCATTACCGATGTTGATGATCTTCAGGTTTCGGATGGCCAGCTTCCAATCGGCATCAACCGTCATTTCACCCAATTGCATGCAGGTCAGGTCTGGCTTGCCGGGCTCTTCGAACTTGAGCTTTTCGTTGAAGTAACAAATATTATTCTCTTCATCCGATTCAGAAACCTGATCCTTGTAATCAATAATTATCCCTACAAAATAGTTGCCATAAGGTACATCCAGCACACCTAGGTCAACTTGGAAGTCAAGATCTACCACCTCATTCGGATCCAACATAGGAATGTCCATTTCCCCTAGGAATAGATCAGCTGTTGTGATCTTATCATTTTCAGATAAGTAAAAGGCTACTTTAGTGGCATCTGATTTAGCATCCCCATTATTAATAATGATGACATCCTTCAGACTCAGCAAGGAATTTGCATTGGTCCCTGTACCTCCCAGCTGAAAATCGCCCAGGTATTTACAGGTCAGATCCGGATGCTTAGGCGCTTCCAGTTTGACTACCTTATCATAAATACAGATGTTATTATCTTCATTCGATTCCATGATCTCATCTTCACAATCGATCACCAATGCCACATAATAAGTCCCGTATGGAATGTCCAGGCTCATCAATTCAATATTGGCATTTAGTTCAGCTGAGGCATTCATTCCCAGGGCCGGTAAGCTCATGGTTTTGACCAAAATATTGTCGTCGTCTTCAAAGTCGTTATCTTTTGAAAGATAAACACAGACCTTGGCTCCCTCAGAGGCCTTTTTACCTATATTTTGAATCCAAATGTCTTTCAGCAAAATATCCCAGTCGTCGCAGTAAATCGTTCCGATATCCTCACAGGTAAGGTCCGGCTTCCCGGGATCTTCGAGTTCTAATACCACATCCCAATAGCAAATATTATTGTATAGGTCATCGTACTCATCCACTTTGTCCTCACAATCGATGATCACGCCAACGTAGTAATTGCCATAAGGAACATTCAGCGACATTAATTCAATATTGATGCTTAGTTCAGCGACCTGCCCAGGCTCTAAAGCCGGCAAAGTAACTTTTTTCACCACTAAGTCGTCCATATTGAACGCCTTATCCTCAGACAAAACGATGCAAACCTCCGTAGCTCCGGATGCTACGTCACCAATGTTTTTCACCTGAAGGTCTTTGATAAAGAGGTCCCAATCATCAATAATGAGGTCACCTCTATATTTACAGACCAGGTCAGGCCTGTCCGGGTTTTCAAGGGTGATGGTTTTTTCGTAATAACAGATATTATTGTCCTCATAGGATTCCAGGACATTGTCGTCGCAGTCGATCACCAAGGCGATGTAATAAGTACCGTAAGGAATAATATCTTTAAAATTAGCCAGTTCGATAATTTCCGTAATACCCACACTTTCTCCTGCCTCCAGTGCAGGCAGGTCGATATAATCTACCTGATAATTATCATTGTCAGTAAAGTCCTGATCAGGTGATAAGATAACACAGATAGTCGTCGCTTCAGATTTTCCGGTGCCTGTATTTTGTATCCAGGCATCCTCTATGAAAATATCCCAGTCATCACAGCTGATACTACCGCTCTCTGCACAGGTCAGGTCAGGCAGGCCTTCCAGCGGCAGGGTAATGGTTGGCTCCTTAAATCCACACTTATTATCTAACTCGAACTGTTCATCGATCTCGTCTAAATAGTCAATAATAAACCCGATCATGTAAGTGCCGTCAGGAATATCAGCAGGATTGATCGTTGTCTGGAAACTTGCCTGGATGGTCTGTCCTGCATTAGTTCCTCCTACATCTAATGAGCCAAACAAAATATCATCAGTCGTGAAGTTTCCATCTTCCGACAGATAAAAACCAATTTTGTATGCCCCTGCATCTTCGTTTCCGCTATTGATCACCTCCAGGTCTGCAATGGTAATTTCTCCTCCGTCAATACTCAACAGACCGGCATCTGCACAAGCCAGATTCGGTTCTCCCTCCAATGGGAAGCTCACTTTTGGAGACAGGAAGTAGCAATCATTGTTGTCACCTTCATTAGACTCTTCCACCACATCATCATTATCAAAAAACAAGCCTACGTAATAATCCCCTGTAGAGATACTTAGTGATTTAAGGTCAACCTGCCCATCCACTGTGGCTGTTTCTCCGGGATTCAGTGCCGGGATAGGAATTTCCAGGATCAAATTATCAAAGGAAGTAATGTTGATGTTCGTTGACAGGTAAATGGCCAGGGTACTGGCTCCGGCAGGTCCAGCTCCGTTATTGGTTACCTGCATATCTTCCAGGTTCAAAATGAAATCATCACCTATAGTTAAGGTTCCCATATCCCCACAAGCCAGGTTGGGATCGCCGTCTACGATGATCTCTACCTTTGGTGCGTCCTGATAGCAGGTATTGTCTTCTTCATTGAGTTCATCAACATTCTCCTGGTAATCCAGAATGAACCCAAAGTAATAAGAACCGGGATCTATAACCATTGCCGAAATATCCACGCTGAAGTCAATGGTAAAAACCTCTTCCGTGTCAAAGCCACCAATGAATACTTCTCCTACCTTTATGTCGTCTGTCGTAAAATCAGTATCAGTCGACAGATAGAAGCCCACACGACTGCCCCCGGCTGCTCCGTCTCCATCATTGATCACCTGAAAATCGTCTACTTCCAGAACCAAAGCTTCCGAAACAGAAAAAGTACCCAGGCTCTCGCAAGTCAGGTTGGGCTTGGGTGCCTCTATGGTGACTTTAGGTGTAACAAAGTAGCAGTCTGCATTATTGATCTCTAGGATTTCGGTTACTTCCTCTTTATAATCAATAATATATCCCACAAAATATTCCCCAACAGGAATATCCAATGTGTCCAAATCCACTTCAAAAGTAATGGTGTCGGATTCTCCGGCTTCCAGTGCCTTCACCTGAGCCTCACCAATGAACTCGTCCAATTCGGTGAAGGTGGTATTCGTCGACAGGTAAAAGCCTACAAAGCTCGTTCCGGCCGGGCCTTCCCCACTATTCAGGATCTCCAGGTCGGTGATGGTCACCAGGCCGGATTCCACCGTTAAAGTTCCGCTGTTGTTACAACTCAAGTCCGGGTCACCTACAATTGGAAGGGTAATAGTCGGATCATTAAAGAAGCAATCATTATTATCGTCTTCCTCCGATTCTTCAACTTGCTCATCCTTATCGATGATGAAGCCTACAAAATAGGTGCCGTCATCAATACCCGCATCTGTAACATCTACAGAGAAAGAAGTGGTCAGTGTGTCTCCTGCTGCCAGGGTGTCCACATTGATCTCGCCAATTAATTCATCAAAGGTGGTGAAATTAGTATTGGCCGATAGGTAAATCCCCACCACGTGTTCACCGGCCCCCAAAGAGCCTATGTTGGTAATTTTAAGGTCCGTGATTTCGATCAAGCCATCCGTAATCGTAAGTGTACCGGCATCTGCACAAGTCAGGTCAGGCTCGCCGATCGTCAGGCTCATACCCTCATAATAGCAATCATTGTCTTCCTCCGACAATTCCGTCACTTCCTCATCCTTATCTATCAGGATACCAATAAAATAGGTACCGTCGGGCAAGTCCAAGCCCTGCACATCGATGGTAGCAGAGAGTGTCAGGGTACCGTTTCGAGGCAGCGTATCTACAGCAATTTCTCCAATAAGCGAATCAGCAGCCGTAATAGAGGTGTCGGAGGAAAGGTAAATACCGATGCTGTGATTACCGGCACCTGCATCTCCGTCATTTATGATCTTCAAATCCTGAATATCTACCACGGTCCCGTCAATGGTCAGGGTACCTAAAGAATCACACCTAAGATTCGGAATTAAAGGAAGCGTAATGGTTGGTGCATCAAAGAAACAATCGTTATTATCTGTTTCATCCGACTCGGCGATCACTTCTTCATTATCAAAAATAAAGCCTACATAATAGGTGCCGTCATTAATATCCATCCCGCTAATGTCAATCACGGTGGAAAAAGTAAGCTTGGCACCGGCTGGAAGTGAATCTACCTCTATTTCACCAATCAATTCATCAAAGTCAGTGAAATTGGTATTCGTGGATAAATAAATACCTATTTTATGACTTCCTGCCCCGGCCTCTCCATTATTGACCACCCTTACTTCATCAATATCAATGATCGGCCCGGTAATGCTTAGAGAACCAAGGCTATCGCAAGCCAGATTGGGTTCGCCCAGCGGGAATGAAATAATGGGTTGGGAGTAAATAGTTGTGTTATTGTCTTCATCCTCCTCTTCTTGTTCTTCCGTATAATCCACAATGACTCCCAACTTGTAGTCATTATCCGGAATAACCAGCTCACTCAGATCTCTACTGAAATTGACGATCACACTATCACCCGCAGGAATCGTATCGAGCTTCAAAGATCCTATTTCAATATCAAAAGTTGTTACGTTATTATTAGGTGTCAGGTAAAATGCCAAGGTAGTAGAATCGGAATCAGCACCACCCAAATTGGTAACTTTAAGGTTAGTGATTTTAGCCGTATCATTTTCTATTGTCAGATTTCCATTATCCAGAAAAGCCAGGTCCGGCATCGGCGGTGGCGCAATGATCACCTTAGGTAGGAGGAAGAAACAGTCATTGTTGTCTTCCTCATCCAGCTCCTGCACCACGTTTTTATAATCAATGATAAAGCCTACAAAGTATTCCCCCGGAGGCAAGTCCAGAGAACTGATATCCGCACCGAAGGTGATCTGGATGCTCTCTTCCGGCTCCAGTCCGTTGATAAAGTTTTCACCAATGTAGGTATCCAGGGTAGTGAAACTTGTATTATCGGATAAAAAGAAGCCGATGGAACTTCCTGCAGCAACTCCTTCCCCATTGTTAAGCACTTCTAGATCTTCAATCAGTAGGATATTGTCTTCTATGGTTAATGTTCCACTGGATGCGCAGGTTAAGTTAGGCAGCTCTCCGTCCAAAGTTTGATCACCAATATTTTGAACCACCATATCATCCACAAAAAAGCGACTGTCCTTACCTTCAGAGAAGAAAGACACTCCTCCAAGATCTCCATCATAACCAAAATCTGAGACGACTACATCATCGGCGATCATCAGGTCGAGCGTATTGTTGTCCAGGTCAAAGATCTGAGTAACGGTAAACCATTCGTCTTCAGGAACAATATTGTTGTTATCAGGTCCACCATTCAGCATAGGTGTATCTACATCGTCCTTTCCTAATTTTACGGATAAACTGGGATTATTAGGGTTACCCTGGCTGGTTTGAATGGAAAAGGCGGCTTTTTTATTTTGAGGGATCAGCATTTTCCATTGAACCTTATATCTACCTTTTTTTCGATCAGAAAGCGTAAAAACTAAATTATTTTCTCCGTTTCCGTCTATCAAAAGAGATTGACTGCCGTTATAGGCAGTGTCCGTAGAGATTAAGGCGTCCATTTTGGTTCCTTCCAAACCAAAAGAAGTGGTTAGGCAATTTGATTGGAGGCCAACAGGGGCCAACAATGAAAAGGACTCAAAATCCTCACAAATGTCTTCCATTCTATTAGACAAACATTTGCAATCGCTGGCCAGAGGCAGGGTAGTAAAATTGGCTGAGGCACTACACCCCACTCTATACAAAGGTAAGTCTTCTTTTTCCTGGCCTTTTCCTATTCTTACCTCATTGTAATCAAAAATTCTAAAGTGGTAATTTGTATTTGGATTCAGTTCTTTCAAGTTCACGGCTGCACCATTTCCATTATATACCACAAAGTTCCCTTCGCCCAGCTCATCTGAAATGGAGTAGCTCTTACCGTCTTCCGGAAATACATCCACCGAGCTTCCTTCTTTCATAAGGATCAATCTGCTTTTGCCGTCTCCCTTTTGCCAGGATAAAACCAGCGAAGTTTCTTTAGTGACCAGTGCTTGAATTTCTGAGGTAGGCTCAACAGGGCGAACGAAAAGGTCAGGATTTGCCTTAAAGTTTTTGTCCAGTTCGCCGATACATTTCAGGATCAGATCATTATAAGAGTTGGAAATGGAAGAGCTTGTCTCACCCTCCAGCGGGCCTTCCTGATTAAATAATGCCACCCAGGCATATCCGTCAGCGGTACGCCCCCAGGCTGCAGAAGATCCCGGCAACTGCCCCAGATGCCACCAATTGCCTTCTTCGTCTATTTGAAGTCCTTTGGCATAATTCGGGTTAGCCGTACCGGTGGAGATCAGGGCGTCTATGGATTCTTCGTTTAAAATATCCGGAACCGATTTGAAGCCGTCAATTGCAAGAATAAAACGAAGTAATTCTTCCGCAGTGGATATGATACCATTGGACGCCGCCAATGCTTCCAGATTAAACTGGCCGTAGGCTGCGCTGAGAGTTTCGCCCGTTCCGTAAGCAGAAAGTGCTTCCTGCTCAGTATGATAGGTCACTTCTCTTTCCTGGCGGTCTTCCTCTGGCGTTTTCCCGATCGCCATATCACAGATCCCCAGTGGATCCATTAGGTAAGTTTTTACAAACCTTGGATAGCTCATTCTGCTAACACGCGCAATGACCTGCTCCAGAATCAGGTAACCTACATTTGAATAGGCAAAATCAGTGCCTGGGGCGAATTGAAGGCCCTGCTCCAAAGCAAAGCCGATGGTATAGATCTTATTGGCAGGATTGCTACCTCCCGTTGCTTCCGTAACTTTTAAGGGCATGAAGACAGGATCACAGCCGTCATCGGAATAAGGCAAACAATCCAGGCCGGTATCCCAGCCGGCAGTATGCATCAACAACTGGCCGACGGTAATATCAAAAACGCGGTCATCGGTAATATTAAATTCCAATAATATTCCCTTGTTGATAATGCCTTCATCACCAAAAACTTTATCATCCAAGGAAAGCTTTCCTTCTTCTATCAATTTAATCACGGCGACCGCAGTGACTGTTTTACTCACCCCCCCTATACGAAAGCGGTGATAAGGATGAACAGGCTCTTCAGAAGCCTGGTCTACTACACCTAAACCTCTTGTGTAGAATAATTGCCCATCCTTAGCAATGGCAATACTGGCGCCGGGAATTCCCTGTTCTTCAAGAAAGCTTTGAATGGTTTCATCACAAGAACTCGCGTCCGGCAGCGATAGGCCTGTTTGTGCATTCAGAGTATAAACAATACAGCACAATAGCAATAGAGCATAACTAAACCGTAGGATCATAATTATTTGTTAGTTTATAATTCTAAAACTTGAACATAGGAAAGAGGTGTTGCACACTTCCGTATACACACAGGCGCTTACGAGTAGGGTAGAAATTTATGATTTGTTAAGCGGATCTTAAAATAATCCTTGTAGGAATATCTGTTGGGTTTGTTTGTGACTGCTTGGGGGGCGGGTGATCACAAACTTTCGCTAAAATATGAATTTTTTCCCGTATAAAAAAGAGTAGTTCTTAATAAATCATTATTATTTAAATACGTTTTTTCTGTAATATGAACACAACTTTAATATGTGGGATTTTTCATTATGAATTAGAACACCTAAATACTGGATAATCTAGACTTAACACGTTTAGCAATTATTAATATGTAAAAAAACATAAAAAAAAGGCGACCCAGATGGGCCACCTTTTTTTATATTTTTTTTTACGCTTTCGTCCAACTCATTACTCCTTCTGGGCCGGCTCTATCCGGACAGGCATCACTGACTCGGGTCATTTTCATCGTTGTATCGGTAATTTCTAATTTATAGACCCCTTTTCCGTTACATGAATTGGGGCCGCCCGTATCCTCAATAGTCATCTGGCCTCCGGAGACTTCGTACTTCCCATTGATCTCTATACTCCCATCGGCGCCAAAATCGACGGCATAAGTTCCGTTGCTCATAGTAACTTTTAAGGTCATCATTCCGCCCTGTCCATCAGGCACCTGTGTCTTCCAGGATCCTTCAATGGATTGGGCAGCTAACCCCAAGGGCAAACAAAAACAGCATAACAAAATAAAACGCTGAAAGATTTTCATGGTAAAAGGGTTTTATATGTGAATGATTGGATATTGGCGGCCACGAGCCGCCAATATCCAATTAAAATTAGTCAAAATATCCTTCAAACTGCTTTCTTAGATGCAGTTTACTAAATTTTCCGGTAGCAGTCAATGGAATTTCTTCTACGAATACAATGTCGTCCGGTAATTGCCACTTACTGAATTCGGTAGATAAATGCTCCAGGATCGTTTCTTTTGTAGGTTTATGCCCCTCCTTGGGAACGACAATGAGCAAGGGTCGTTCGCCCCATTTTTCATGAGCGATGGCAATGGCTGCAGCCATCGACACACCTGCGTGGCCCATTGCATGGTTTTCCATGTCTACCGAGCTGATCCATTCTCCTCCTGATTTGATGAGGTCCTTAGCCCGGTCAATGATCTCCATGTAACCATACTCATCGATGGTAGCCATATCACCTGTATCGAACCAGCCGTCCTCATCTACGGCCGGCTTCCCGGCCTTAAAGTAAGTATGCACGATCCAGTTTCCCTTAACGAGCAGGCGGCCGACAGCCTTGCCATCATGAGGTAGTTGGTTATTTTTTTCATCCACCAACTTCAGATCCACCCCAAAAATGGGACGGCCCTGTTTGCGGCGAATCCGAAGGTATTCATCTTTCGGCAGGTCCATGATCGCTCCGGACGGGCGGTTGATGGTTCCAAGAGGACTCATCTCCGTCATCCCCCAGGCATGGATCAGGTCTACATCATGTTTTTCTCTAAAGCGAGTAAACATGGAGGGAGGAGCAGCCGATCCACCCACTACAACATCATTTAAGGACTCCATTTTCTTGCCGGTCTTATCTGCATATTCCAGCAAGCTCGTCCAAACCGTCGGAACACCAGCGGCTGAAGTGGCATTATATTTTTCGATCAATTCAAAAATGGCGCCTCCGTCCATTCTTTTACCTGGCATAATGAGGTTGCAACCGATCATCGGCCCGGCATAAGCCAGGCCCCAGGAATTGGCATGAAACAAAGGAACGACCACCAGAATCGTATCCTGAGCCCCCACGGCTATAGCATCCGACAAAGACAAGCCGTAGGCATGCAAAAGATTGGAAGTATGAGTATACATGACTCCTTTAGGATCGCCGGTTGTACCGGAGGTATAACAAAGCGAAGAGCCTTCCTGCGGATCAAATTCCGGCCAGTCA
The DNA here is from genome assembly GCA_030430845.1 of Bacteroidia bacterium. Taxonomy (GTDB): domain Bacteria; phylum Bacteroidota; class Bacteroidia; order Chitinophagales; family Saprospiraceae; genus JANQPA01. The sequence goes on from JAUIKE010000104.1 coordinate 25,169, forward strand.
AACTCATCGGGAGCATCTGTCAATAATTCCTCGTAACAATACACGTTGGAGATCTCTGTTTTGGGCATATTTTCCCGCTCGGTCAAAACAATATAACCGCTTACATTCGGGAATTTTGTGTGCATGCCTTCAATAATCGGCCAAAAAATAGGGTCCAGCAAAAGATATTTATCAGCTGCATGATTGACAATGTAGTGAAGCTGCTTCATCGACAGCCTGGGGTTGATGGTATGGCATATCGCTCCCTGGCCGGAGATCCCATACCAGCTTTCCATATGACGGTGTGTGTTTAGCGCTATAGTGCCGATGCAATCGCCATGTTGTACGCCTAACTTCTTTAAGGCATTGGCTAATTTTTTGGAGCGGGCTAATACCTCCCGGTACGTATGTTCTACAATCTGGTCATCTTCCACCCTCCGGGTAATGACTTTCTGAGTAGGATGGTATTTACCGGCAAATTCAAGTAGCTGTGCCAGATTAAAAGGGTTGTTCTGCATGTTCATAAAGAAGAATTATTTGGATTGGGAATAGCGGGTTTCTTTAGCAAGTCTAAGGCTCCACTCATAGCCCATGGTTATAAATTTGTTCCACCCTTTAAAGTATATTTTTTGTTTATTTTTTTTAATAAAACTGTGCGATTATTTTCAAAAACATTGGTCATTGCTAACAAAATTTGGTTAAGCCTATCCAACTTGAATTAAGTAAAGGAAAAAACCATGAGAACAGACCCGAAGTCTTAATTTTTCGTATTAAATAATGTTTTTCTGTATATTTCCAACACCTTTCAGACTGTTACTACTATTTATGAATTTCTAAAACATTGGATCATGTTTTGTTTCAACTCACATCACCCAATCCTTTTTTTCCTGTTTATCTGCTTTTTCACCACTACTTCTTTGGCCCAGAAATTTGAAGGCAAACCAAAAGACATCGACCAAATCCTGGAAAATATAACCGCATTTTCGCAGCACGTCATGAACAGCGATTATGATAAAATTGCTGATGCTTATACCAGCGATGCCAAAATTTTCCCCGGCAATCAGGACATTTTAAGCGGCCGCGAGCGAATCAAAAAGTACTGGGTCTTACCGGAAGGAGTAAGCACTAGTTATCATAAAATCACGCCTGAAGAGATTAAGGTAATTAAGCGCCATGCCTACGATTATGGTTATTATGAAGGAAAAACCAAGAGAAAGGACGGCACTGAAGTGACTTGGAAAGGAAAATATGTGATCGTTTGGAAAAAAGAAAAGGGAGAATGGAAAATGCTGTTGGATATTTGGAATCGGATTTAGGGTTTTGGGGGGTTGGGTTCTTAAGATATTACAATGTACATTTGGTGTAAAAAATAAAGAATAGATATATCAATATTATGAAGAATCACTTGTTTTTAGTACTCCTGTTTGTAATTGGTCTCAGTAGCCCAGGAGTTTTTGCACAAGAAGACTCAGGCCTGCTTACCATCGACCGCATTTACAACAGCGACGAATTCCGCCAGGAAAGAATGAGCCCCACCCAATGGCTAAGTGGAGGCGAGTATTACACCATGATCGAAAGAAGGTCGGATGGATATGACCTGATAGCCTTCAAAAGCTCGAATCAGGAAAAAAAAGTACTCGTCGGCTCAGAAGACCTGACACCAGAAGGCGGGGATGCCCCCATCCAAATTGCCTCCTATTCCTGGTCTGACGATGAGCAACACCTCATGCTGTTCACGAATACCCAAAGGGTATGGCGAACCAATACGAAGGGAGACTATTGGCGTTTCGACCGCAATATGCTCACACTAAAACAGGTAGGTAAGGATCAGCCCGAAAGCTCGCTGATGTTCGCCAAATTCTCTCCGGATAATAGCCAAATTGCTTATGTGAGCGAGTTCAATATTTATGTAGAAGATTTTGAAACAGGCAAGACTACCGCTTTAACAACCGACGGGAACGGCACCATCATTAACGGCACCTTTGATTGGGTATACGAAGAAGAATTCAGCTGCCAGGACGGCTTTCGCTGGAGCCCCGACGGAAAACACATTGCTTACTGGCAGCTCGATGCGTCCACCATCCGTGATTTTTATATGATTAATAATACCGATTCGATCTATCCACAACTTATTCCGGTACAATACCCAAAGGTAGGTGAAGATCCTTCTCTCTGCCGGGTAGGAGTAATTGACGTAAAGGCCAATAGTAAAAAATGGCTGGACATCCCCGGTGATCCCATACAGCATTACATCCCTCGCATGCAGTGGATCAGCGATACGGAAGTATTGGTGCAGCAACTCAATCGCAAGCAGAACCACTTAAAAGTATTCAGGTGTAATGTAGTAAGCGGGGCTGTTGACCTGGTTTATGAAGAAAAAGAAGATACCTGGGTCGATATCAGCTATCCGGATGCAACGGCCGGTATTTCTGACCTATTAGTCGTGGAAGATGGTAAGGCTTTTCTTCGCCTGAGCGAAAACGACGGCTGGAGGCATATCTATAAGGTGGATCTGAAAACGAAGGAAAAAACCCTGTTGACACCAGGCGAATATGACGTAGCCGGTTATTATGCCGTCAATGAAAAAATGGGCATTGTTTATTTTAATGCCTCTCCTGACAAAGCAACGCAACGATATTTGCATACGGTTCCGCTGGATGGTTCGGGTACGCTAAAAAAACTAACGCCCAAGGAATTTGTGGGGGTTAACCGATATACCATTTCGCCAAGCGGGGGATTTGCTTTTCATTCCCACTCAAATGCCAATACACCGAACACCACTCGTTTTGTCAGCTTACCCGATCATAATACCATAGAAACCCTGGTGGCTAACAAAGAATTTAAAAATAAGATCCGACAAATCGACATGCCGGAGGTAGAATTTTTTACTGTCACGACGGAGGATGGTGTAGAAATGGACGGAAAAATGTACAAGCCTCTTAATTTTGATCCCACTAAAAAATACCCGGTCCTATTCCATGTGTATGGTGAGCCCTGGGGTGCCGTAGCCAATGATGTCTGGGACAACCGCCTCTGGCATGCCATGATGGCCCAGCAAGGTTATCTGGTCATTTTTATGGATAACCGGGGTACGCCTAGTTTGAAAGGTAGCGAATGGAGAAAGAGCATTTACCGGAAAATAGGCATCATCAATGCTCGCGACCAGGCCATGGCCGCCAAAAAAATCCGCGAATGGGACTTTGTCGATCCGGATCGACTGGCCGTATGGGGATGGAGCGGCGGCGGCTCAATGACGCTGAACCTGATGTTCCAGTACCCAGAGATCTACAAAACGGGTATGTCGGTCGCTCCGGTAGCCAACCAACTGTATTACGACAACATTTACCAGGAACGATACATGGGCTTACCACAGGAAAATTTGGAGGATTTTGTGAAGGGCTCGCCTATTACCTATGCCAAAAATCTGGAAGGGAATCTCTTGCTCGTCCATGGTACAGGGGATGATAATGTCCATTATCAAAATGCGGAATCATTGATCAATGAATTGATTAAGCATAACAAGCAGTTTCAGGTCATGCCCTACCCCAACCGCTCGCACGGTATTTATGAAGGAGCGAATACAACCCGGCATTTGTATTCCTTGCTAATGCAATATTTGAAGAGAACGACGCCTCCGGGACCGAAGAAGGCATTGCCGTAGAGGGGTATTGGTTGTGTAAAAAGGCCTTCGGCTTTTTTACACAACTTCAACCAAAAAAATTCTATTTGGAGGTCGTTTTATGGAAAAAACAAGTGCTCATATTGAGTAATTTTAGCCCCACTCAATAATACCTCTAAGAAAGTTTATTATTTTCAGGGAAATTTTAAAGTCGCCTGGCCCAACAGGTGATGGTAAACTAAGGTACACCTAAAACAATAAACACATGAAAAAAAATTACTACGCTTCAGTATTATCATTCACTCTTCCTTTTTCCCTTCTACAGCCCTACTTTTCATTTTTGGATTTATTTCATCCTGTGCGCCTGAACAGCCTGAAGAAGTCGACAATATCCATCAACTATTGGGAATAGGCTATGGCCTTCATAGTTCGACCCTAATCGTCCAGGATCTGGATAGTACCCGGACATATTACTCAGAAGTTCTTGGGTTTGATATGCCTAGAGCTGAAGAATTTAAAAAAAACATCTTTGAAGGGACGGTAAGTGGGTTGGCTAGTTTCCCTGATTTTTCATCCATTGAGTTTATGGCTCTTGAAGATTCCGCAAAGACTACAGGCAAGGAGTCAT
>JAUIKE010000105.1 GCA_030430845.1 Bacteroidia bacterium
AAAGACCTACGGCCTTTTTAGGACAGCCAATAATATTTTTTTCGGGGGTTGTGTAAAAACTCGTTCCTCGTTTTTACCCACCCCCGAAAATTTTGTTTAGGAGGTTGTTTTAAGAAAAAAACTTCGTTTTTTTCTTAAAACAACCTCCTAAAAGAATATTATTGGTTGGGGAAAAAGGCCGAAGGACTTTTTACACAACCCCCTAAAAAAAACTTTCTGGGCGTCGAATAACGACGAAGGAGTTATAAGACAGCTCCTAATAAAACTGCAACAAATGAAAACAAAAGATTTTTTTGCCTTTATCAACCCCTTAAGAAAAATATTCTTCTTCAAACTCCTCTACTGGGCTGCCCGCATCGGCATGGGCCTGGCCTTTATACTCTCCGGCATTCGGAAATTACCCGGCGTGAAATTTACAGCACTGCCGGTAGATAATCCGGTGGGGCATTATTTTGATGCGATGTATCAATTGGGTTTTTACTGGAACTTTATTGGATATGTTCAGATCCTTTTAGGCCTCCTGATGCTATTTAATCGCACAGTAGTAGCGTCCATCATTATGGCACTACCTATTACTATTAATATTTTTTTGGTATCGGTGGCTTTGCATATGACGGGTACCCCCTTTATTACTGCAGCTATGGTATTGGGTAACCTCTTCCTAATGTTCTGGCATTATGAAAACTATCTGTCCATATTAAAAAAACCGGATTTGGACACCATCAAACTACGTAAAAGATCATGAAATCGGTACTCCTCTTTTTGGTGTTGACTTTTTTTGTTTCCAGTCTTGCTTATGGTCAAAAAGCCCGTATTTATGAAGAGCAACGAACAATGCTCACCTATCCTTTTTCCCAGCCCGATCCGGTTCCGAACATCGGCCGGATCTATCCCTATTTTCGCTTTGACGGCTATAGTAGTGAAGGTGTTGAAAAAGAATGGAAAATGGTAGTCTTGGAAAACGACTACATTAAAGTATGGATCACCCCCGAAATCGGCGGCAAGATCTGGGGAGCCGTAGAGAAGTCGACAGGTGGAGAATTTCTCTATTTTAATGAAGTCGTCAAATTTCGAGACATTGCCATGCGAGGGCCCTGGACGTCGGGCGGACTGGAATACAACTTCGGCGATATCGGCCATATCCCCACTGCCTCTACACCAGTCGATTATTTAACGAGAGAAAACGAAGATGGCAGCGTCTCCTGCATTGTGGGTGCAATAGACCTGCCTTCCAGAACAAAGTGGAATGTGACCATCTCCCTTTTTCCCAATAAAGCCTATGTAGAAACAGCCGTTACCTGGCAAAATGCCACCGACTTACCCGTAACTTATTATCACTGGATGAATGCCGCAGCCAAAGCCAAAGGCAATCTGGAATTCATTTATCCGGGAAACGCCCGAATCGGCCATGCCGGTGAAGTAGGTGAATTCCCTATCGAAAAGGGGCGTAACATCTCTTTTTACGAAAAAAACAACTTTGGTCCTTACAAATCCTACCATGTACTTAATGCCTATAGCAATTTCTTTGGTGGTTATTGGCACGAAGACAATTTCGGCTTCGGACACCTGAGCAGTTATGATGACAAGCCCGGCAAAAAGATCTGGATCTGGGGCTTGTCGGACCAGGGGATGATCTGGGAGGACTTGCTCACCGATACCGACGGGCAGTATGTCGAATATCAGTCGGGCAAATTATTCAACCAGGCCGCAGAAGGAAGCACCCCCACTCCATTCAAGCACCGGGAATTCTCCCCCCACGACACGGATCACATGGTTGATCTTTGGTTTCCACTGAAAAGCACGGGAGGAATGGTAGCGGCATCCGAATATGGCGTTTTAAATGCCGAAAGATCCAAAGGCAAAGTGAAAATAGTATGGAGCGCTCTTCAAAGAATTGACCAACCGCTGCATATTTTTTCCGAAGGAGAAAAAATTAAAAGTATTCAACTTAAGCTCCAGCCGCTGCAGCTTTTTACCGAAACCATCGAGCTAGATGCAGAAAAGCAGTTTCAAATCCAATTAGGGGAAAAGCTGCTTTACTACTACTCCAATCCAGATGATTTGTATGTAGACCGGCCTTTATTGCCCAATCCTGAATTTGATTGGGAAACGACTTACGGGCTGTACAATCAAGCCCTGGAACACGAAAAGCAACGACAATACACCGAAGCACATCAAAAATATGAGGAAAGCCTGAAAAAAGAACCGGCATTTGCTCCGGCCCTCAACCGCCTGGCCAGAAGTTATTACCGTCGATTAGAATATCAAAAAGCCTATACCTTGGTGTTAAAATCACTGGCCATCAATACCTATGATCCGGAGGCCAATTACTTGTTTGGTTTGATCAATGAACAATGGGGAAAACGGGCTAACGCAAAAAGTGGGTACGGGATTGCTTCCCAAAACCAGGCCTTTAGAAGTCCGGGCTTAACAGCCCTGGCAAGAGTCAACCTGATGGAGAACAACTATCCGGAAGCCATTCGCCTGAGCCGGGAAGCCCTGATGTACAATTCCAGGAACGCTGCAAGTTTGGAGATACTCGCCTTGACTCATCGATTACGAAACGAGCCGGAATTAGCCAAAGAAGCATTGGAAAAACTGGCAGAGGTAGACCCCAGCAGTCCTTTTCTGGCCAATGAAAATGACATTAGGGAAAAAACCAATACACTTCCTTCCCTAATCACCAACGAATTAGCCCACGAGACCTATCTGGAAACAGCCCTACAATACCTGCGATACGGCCAACAAACGGAAGCAATTAAATTGCTAAAAATGATACCGGAGCAACCTATTGCTTTATTGTGGTTGGCGGAGCTGGAAAGTAACAACAACTTTTTGAAGCAGTCATTGGACCATTCACCCAATCTCGTTTTCCCACATCGAACCGAAACGCTGCACTTGCTCGAACGCCTTATGCAGAAAAACGATCATTGGAAACTGAAATATTATGCTGCTCTGATCTACTGGAACAAAGGCAGGCTTGAAAAAGCAAAAACACTGTTTGAGGTTTGTGGGGAACAGCCTGATTTTTTGCCCTTTTATTTGGCCAAAGCTGAATTATTCAGAGACAATCAAGCCCTTCGTATGGCAGCCATCCAAAGGGCGGTCCAGATGGATCCAAACAGTTGGAGAGCTCAGTTGGCCTATTCCAAAGAATGGTATGAAGCAAAAGACTACGAAAAAGTCATCCAAATCACAGCTGATTTTCTGGAAACTTCCCCTGCTTTTGGTATGTTATATGCCAAATCCTTAACAAAAGCCGGTCATGCTTCAAAAGCTGTTGAGTTTCTGGAACACTATGAAGTGCTTCCTTTTGAAGGAGCTCGCGAAGGCAGGCAGGTGTATTATGAAGCCTGTATTTTGGCTGCCTTAACAGCCTTTCAGGAAAAAAAGTATACAGATGCGGTTGATTTTGGGAAAAAAGCGGGTTTATGGCCCAGGAATCTGGGAGTCGGTAAACCTTATGAGGTAGATAATCAACTAGAGCATTTTATTCTTTCCCACGCCTATTTAAAAATGGGAGATAAAGAAAAGGCAAAAATGTATGAAGAGCAGCTTAATGATTTGTCAAAAGGAATGGATCCTCTTTGGAAAAAAGCAGTGGAGATAATATTACGTTAGTACTTGAATAAAAAGGCTTTGGCCTTTTTATTCAAGTACTGCACCTCTTTACTCTAACTTACCCAACCAATTAATATCCGACTGTTTGATCTGTTGAACAAACGACTTCCAGTCATTATCGAAAAAGGAACGGACCTGTACCTCGAATGCTTGTACCAATTGAGTCGCTTCCTCCAACAAGGCCTTTTCCTGCTGCGAAATAGATCGGGTTCTGGACATCGCGATCTGCTGCACATCATTCACCTTTGAATAGGCCGTCACCTCCGAGGTTTGCCAGGCACCGACCTGCCGGTCGGGCCGGGGTGTACGGCCATTGGTCTTCAATTTTTCAAGTTTTTCTACCGCTTCCTTTATCTGGATCAAAAGAGGTGCATTTTTTTGCCCATCCAGGTCTTTCAATTGCTTTTCCAGGTTTTGCAGCGCCTCCTTTTTTTGATCTATGGAATTTAGCAGGCTTGCCAGTAGCTCCACCTGCTCATCCACTGCCTTTTGGTACGCATACAGTTCTTCATCTACTTCCGGTGCCGGCTCAAATCGAGGATCGGGGATTACCTGAACCTGGGTTGAATCTTTCCTCCCTTCCCACTGCAATACTATTTTATATTTTCCCGGCAAAACAGGGATTCCTCTTGATTCCTCATGTATCCAGGCTCCGGGCAGGTTAGAGGACTTTTCATCCAGTTTCCAGGTCAGGTAATTCAAGCCCAAGGCTGTAGGTTCTGCCACTACCGTATTGATCAAACGATTGCTTTTGTCAAAAATATGGGCGGTCACCTTAGAGTTAGAATTGTCCTGGCTTTCTATATAAAACGGAATTTCCACTTTTTGAAAAACCCTATTTTCGCCTTCAAAAGTGGTATGAAAGCCCGTCCAGATGTTTCCGGGCGGCGCTATAAATAGGCCTTTTACCTGAACTGCATCGTTCATCGGTAAGGCTGTCAAGCCTTTTTTGAAATGGGCGGCGGCGGCCGTACGAAGCGCAGCCAGATCATCCAGCACCCATATGGCGCGGCCGAAAGTACCTACTACTAATGCGGATTCGCTTTCCTGTATTTTTAAGTCCATGGTGGAGACAGAGGGGAATCCGTTTTTAAACTGTACCCAGGAATTGCCCTCATCTATGCTTATCCATAATCCGTTTTCGGTGCCGAGGAACACCAGCTTAGGCTCTTTGATGTCCTGAGCGACCGACAGCGCATAGCCCTTCACCTTGTTTTCATCAACCATCCTCTTCCAGCTTTTGCCATAATCCTCTGTTTTAAAAAGATAAGGCCGATAATCTCCTTTCCGATAATTATTCACCACTACCCAAGCCGCCCCAGCTTCAAAACGTGAGGCTTGAATTCTGGCAATCCAGGCCTCCTGAGGCATTCCTTTGAGGTTAGAGGTCAGGTTGGTCCAGCTTTTGCCACCATCCCGGCTCAGTTGAAGTTGGCCATCGTCGGTGCCTGCCCAGATAAGACTTTGGTCAATCGGACTCGGGGCAATAGACAGGATACTATTGTAGTTTTCGGCTCCTGAAATATCCAGGGTCAGCCCACCGTAATCACCTTTTTGATGGTCCGGATTATTGGTGGAAAGATCCGGGGAAATAATTTCCCAGTTGGCTCCCTTGTCGGTCGATTTATGAACGAACTGCGATCCGTAGTAAACGGTGTTTTTATCGAAGGGATCCTGCGCGAAAGCGGCGTTCCAGTTGAAACGCAAAGGAGTTTGCGTATGATGGACGCGAGGCTTGATGCTGCTGTAGTAGCCGGTCATTTTATCATATCGATACAAATTTCCATTTTGAGAAGTACCATAACCAAAGCGGGAATTGTCGAGATCGGGCTGGATATAAAACCCATCTCCACCTACAAGATATTGCCAATATAAAGTACGAATACCGCCCCGTTTCCAGGTATAGGCAGGCCCTGACCAGTTGCCGTTGTCCTGCATCCCGCCATATACATTGAAGGGTAGGTCATTATCTGCATTGATATGGTAAAACTGTGCAACCGGTATGTTTTCCGGAAAATACCAGCTTTTTCCGTGATCATGAGTGATGCCGATACCACCGTCGCCGCCAATGATAAAATGCTTCGGATCATGAAGATCCATCCAAAAGGCATGAAAATCAGCGTGAATACCTTTGGTTTCATCCGCCGGGATCATAGGCACCGGATCAAATGTTTTGCCGCCGTCAAAGCTGAGCGATAAAGGCTGGTAGATGTTGTAAAGCCGGTTGGGGTCCTTGGAGTCGACTGCCAGTTCCTGAAAATAAAAAGGCCGGTTGTTGGTAAAGCGGGGGTTATCATTGACTTTGTACCAGCTCAGTCCTCCATCATCACTTCTGTAGAGTGCATTTTTCTCAGCTTCTACTTTTGCATAAATGCGATCGGGATCGGAAGGAGCGATGGCTAGCCCAATTCTTCCGAGGTCGCCGGCTGGGAGTCCATCAGCTTCCGTATATTTTTTCCAGTTTTTGCCGCCGTCATGAGTTACAAAAAGTCCTGAGCCGGGCCCGCCGGAGGTAAAGTAATAAGGCGTCCTGCGATGTTCATAAACCGCTGCAATCAGTTTATTTGGATTTTCGGGGTCCATGACCAGGTCAGCTATGCCGGATTGATCATTGGTGTAGAGGATTTTTTCCCAGTTCAAACCTCCATCCATAGTTTTATATAATCCGCGGTATTCGCCTGGCGTCCAGGGATCGCCCATGGCCCCAACATACACCACATCCGGATCGGAGGGATCTATAATGATGCGATGGATGGTTTTGGTGGCCTCCAGACCGAGATGTGTCCAGCTGATGCCTCCATCGAGGCTTTTAAAAATCCCCATTCCCAGGTTCATAGAATTTCGAGGGTTGCCTTCTCCGGTTCCTACCCATACGACACTCGGATTGTCTTGTTGGATAGCAACGGCCCCGATATTTTGAGTAGGCTGATCGTCAAAGACCGGCTTCCAGGCGCTTCCTCCGTTCTCAGATTTCCAAACGCCTCCGGAGGCGGCGCCCAGATAGATAATATTTGGATTATCGGCTACGGCATCTATGGCTGTAATACGGCCGCTCATATTGGCGGGGCCTACATTGCGGATGTTCAAATTTTGAAAATTGGACAAATTGAGCTGCTGTGCCGTAGAAAGTGTTGTCAAAAGAAGAAAAAGGGAAAGTAACCTACATTGCATTGGTTGTATCTTTTAAAAAGTCTTCAGTTTTAGTATCAATAACTACATCTGCCACCTACAAATAAAAGGCATCTTAAAGAAATTATTGAAAAAACCCGGCTGGAAAAACAAAAATGTTACCACCGTAACACTTGCCTAAAAAGAATACCCTTAAATTTGGATTGTTCCTTTTTGACCGAAAACCCAATGTATGTTCACTTCCTTTAGTATCATCGTATCATTATCAGCTATTTTCAGCTTTATCAATCACAAATGGCTGAAGCTTCCTACTACGATTGGATTGATGATATTAAGCCTGGTGACTGCTTTGGGAATTTTGGTGTCCAGGGACTTTTCTGAAGAAGTTTATCACTTCTTTTCCCAGTTGGTTCAAAATATCGATTTCAAGACGGTATTGCTGGATGTGATGCTCAGTTTCCTGCTTTTTGCCGGCGCCATGCATGTCAACATCAAAGAACTGGAAAAACAGACGCTGCCGGTCATCTTGTTTACAACAATCGGCGTACTCATTTCTACCTTTGTAGTGGGTGGACTGACTTACCTAGCTGCCGGAGCGCTCAATATGGGCATTCCATTAATTTATTGTCTCTTGTTTGGAGCATTGATCTCCCCTACCGATCCAATCGCAGTATTGGCTATTTTAAAGGAGGCCCATGTGAGTAAAAGCCTAGAGCTTAAAATTGAAGGAGAAAGCTTGTTCAACGACGGCATCGGTGTAGTGGTCTTTTCAGCAATTCATGGCTTGTCCACTATGATGGAAGGCGAACAATTTGGAGCACAGGATATTGCGGAAATCTTTTTTAAAGAAGCCATTGGAGGCTTGCTTTACGGTTTGATCCTCGGATTTATCGGATACCGTCTAATCCGGTCGGTGGATGATGATCCTAAAATATGTATCCTGATCACTTTGGGGATGGTCATGGGAGGTTATGCCGTTGCTTCTCTGATACAGGTTTCCGGGCCATTGGCCATGGTCGTGACCGGCTTATATATTGGGAATAAGATTAACACCAAGGAGTTTTCTGATAAATCGGAACAATTCCTGAATATTTTTTGGGACATGTTGGATGATATATTAAATGGGGTGTTGTTTGTCCTGATCGGTATGGTGATTTTTTCCTTAAGCTTTCATAGCAACTACCTGAAATTAGGTCTGATCAGCATTTTTACAGTTTTAATAGCCCGGTGTTTATCAGTAGGACTTCCATATTCCTTACTCAAACATACCGAAAATGCCCCCTGGAAAACGGTTGCCATCCTTTCCTGGGGGGGCTTGCGGGGAGGGATTTCGGTGGCACTGGCCTTATCCTTAAGCAGTGATATAATGAACAAAGACGCTATTGTCTTTATTACCTATACGGTTGTGGCTTTCTCCATCATTGTACAAGGGCTGACAATAGGAAATTTGGTGAAGAAATTGAATTTATAATACAAATAGTCCTTAAAATCTATGTCTGAATTTATCGACCCGATTAAGATTGCCGATTGGAATGAACTTTCCGATCGGGAACCTGCTTATGCCTTAGTTGAAAATACCGACCTCGTAATCATTCGCTTCGACGATCAGGTCTCTGTCCTGTACGGCCGTTGCCTGCATCGTGGTGCTTTGCTATCCGACGGTCATGTTGATGACCATGATAACCTTATCTGTGGGGTCCATCATTGGGATTATCGCATCGATAGTGGCGTCAGCGAATACAATAATGAAGAAACCCTACACAAATTCAAAGTTCATCTTAAAGAAGGAACGATATACATCGACCGGGCAGACGTCATTGCTTTTGAAGAACTCCATCCGCAGCCCTTCCGCCGCGATGAATACCTGGGCACCTACCAGGACACCCATCCCGAATCAACCGAGCCTTATACCAATTACATCCGTGAATTGGCGCGTAATGGTTTAAAAAAATATGGTCATCATGGTCCCAGCGCGGCCATGGGCGTTGATCGTAATACGCTACCCAAATGGGAGGACATCCAATTTTTACCCGCCCAATTACACCGCCGCCCTTTATTCGATGACGAAGCGGTGAACACTAAAGTGATCATCGGCCCCAAAGCCGAAAAACCATTAGAGCTGGACATTCCACTGTTCGTTTCCGACATGTCCTTCGGCGCTCTGTCCAGCGAGGCTAAAATTGCCTTGTCCAAAGGAGCCGAAATGGCGGGCACCGGTATTTGCAGTGGAGAAGGAGGCATGTTGCCGGAAGAGCAGGCCAACAACTCCCGATACTTCTATGAATTGGCATCCGCCAAATTTGGCTTTAGTTTTGAAAAAGCCGCCAAGGCCCAGGCTTTCCATTTCAAAGGCGGGCAAGGAGCCAAAACGGGTACCGGAGGGCATCTTCCAGGCAGTAAGGTAAACGAAGAAATTGCTGAAGTTAGAGGCTTAGAACCCGGTCAGGCCGCTATTTCCCCCGCTACTTTCCCTGATTTAAAAACGCCGGAAGAATTTCGCGAAATAGCGGATGAAGTCAGACGGCTCGCAGGTGGCATTCCCATCGGTTTTAAAATTGCCGCCAGCCATATTGAAAAGGATATCGAATTTGCCTTAAAATGCGGCGTGGATTATATCATCCTGGACGGGCGCGGAGGCGGAACCGGTGCAGCGCCGACTATCCTGCGCGACAATATTAATGTACCGACCATTCCTGCACTGGCAAGAGCTCGCCGGTACCTGGACCATGTAGGTGCTTCGGATGTTTCTTTAATAATTACAGGAGGGCTCCGGGTGGCGGAAGATTTCGCCAAAGCCCTTATGATGGGAGCTGATGCGGTAGCCGTGTCCAATGCCGCCATTCAGGCGATCGGCTGTTTGGGTATGCGTGCTTGTAACACCAATAATTGTCCGGTCGGTATTGCTACGCAAAAAGACCATCTGCGAGCGCGATTAGAAATAGAAAAGTCTGCTAAGCAGTTACATAACTTTTTCCATGCCACCAACGAACTCATCAAGGTGATCGCTCGGGCCTGCGGGCATGACGATATCAATCAATTTCGGTTTGAGGATTTGAGCACCTACGATATCGATATGCATCGCTTAACGGGGATTTCTTATGCTGGTATTAACCCTAAATATTAACCATGAAGAAAGAACATCCACCAATACTAGTTTGGCATAAAGTTTTGGATAACCCCAATGGTTTGCCCGAAGGTAGGGTCCAAACAGTGACGGCCGGTCATCAAAGCTTTTGTCTGACTCATTTTGAAGGTAAAATGGGCTGTTTGGACAATAAATGTCCACACCAGGGAGGTCCCTTAGGTGAAGGCTCCATTGAAAATGGTATGCTGCGCTGCCCCTGGCACGGATGGGATTTTGATCCGCTCACAGGAAAACCTCCTGGCGGATATGACGACGGAGTGGATACTTTCCCGGTGGAGATCCGCGAAGATGGGGTCTATATTGGCCTGCCCAAAGAAGAAGAGCACCAACGAACGATTACGGATCTGATGGTGGATACTATGACCAATTGGGGAGTGGAAGTTGGTTTTGGCATGGTCGGGCACTCCAACCTGGGCCTGGCCGATGCAATGAGAAGAGCCGAAGAAAAAGGAAAGTTTCGCTTTTTCGGCATTCGCCATGAAGGAGCGGCTTCCTTTGCAGCCTCCGCTTATGGGAAGCTCACCGGTAAGCCAGCCGTTTGTTTTTCCATTGCCGGCCCGGGCGCTACCAATATGTTCACCGGTTTGTGGGATGCCAAAGTAGACCGGGCTCCTATCCTGGCTCTTACCGGCCAAGTGGCTACCCAGGTGGTCGGCACCGGTAACTTTCAGGAACTGGACCTGGTGCAGGCTTTCCAGTCGGTTGCGGCCTTCAATCATCGGGTTCAACGAGATAGTCAACATGCCGAGCTCATGTCCCTGGCGATTAAACATGCCCTGCTTAAGCGGGATGTGGCCCACCTGACCTTCCCCGACGAGATACAGACACTTCCTGTGCCGGAAGGAGAAGAAGTTCAACAATCAGAGGGTAGAATTACTTCTCAAAAGATAAGCCCTCCTCAGGAGCTATTTGACAAGGCCGTACGTATGATCAAAAAGGCCAAACGTCCCCTCATCATCATGGGGCACGGTGCGCGTTTCCATAGACAGGCGGTCATTGAATTAGCAGAAAAACTGAACTGTGCCGTTGTCACCACCTTTAAGGCAAAAGGCCTCATCCCAGATGATCATCCTTTGGCCGGCGGCGTTCTGGGCCGCAGCGGCACGCCCATTGCCAGTTGGTTCATGAATGAATCTGACCTGATTTTGGTTTTCGGCGCTTCCTTTTCCAAGCATACCGGTATTACGAACAAAAAACCAACTATACAAGTAGATTTTGATCCACTAGCCCTCGCCAAATTCCATGAGATCGACTGCCAGTTGTGGGGTGAAATCTCCGTAACGGTTCAGCTTTTTAAAGACAGCCTCGAGAATTTTGAACCAGCGGTCGATCAAAGAGCAGCAATAAAAGACCGCTGGGATATTTGGCTGAAGGAAAAAAACAAACGCCTGGAAGAAGACCACGGCGAGGGTGTGAGCAGTATAGCTGTTTTTGATGCGCTCAATCGCTTTGGGCCGGAAAATGCTGTTATGTGCGTAGATGTAGGGAATAATGCCTATTCCTTTGGTAGATATTATGAAAGCAAGGCTCACAATGACTTCCTGATGTCGGGCTATCTCGGTTCCATCGGCTTTGCCTTTCCGGCTGCATTGGGAGCCTGGGCAGCCGTGGGCGATAAACGCCCTGTCATCGCAGTGGCCGGAGACGGTGGGTTTGGCCAATACATGGCGGAATTATCAACGGCGGTGAAATACAAAATGCCGATAAAGCTGATATTGCTGAATAATGATGAGTTAGGAAAAATTTCCAAAGAACAAAGAGCAGGTGAGTTTGACGTATGGAAAACCCGTTTACACAACCCTCATTTTGCAGAGTTTGCCAAATCCTGTGGGGCGCTGGGTATCCGGGTAACACAAAAAGGTAAAGAATTGGATGAAGCTATACAAACTGCTTTAGATCATGACGGCCCGGCAGTTGTAGAAGTCATCACTGATGTAAAACTTATTTGACATGATGTTAATGGCACAAATATTCGCTTACGCCTTCTATCTATATCTGCTGATCGGATTACTTTTTGCGATCTGGTTCACTTTCAGGGGTGTAGCCAAAGTAGATACAGCTATGAAGGAAGCGAGCTGGAAAGTCAGACTTTTACTGCTTCCCGGTTCTATGGCCTTGTGGCCGGTTTTATTAAATAAGTATCTAAAAACCCGTAAAAAATGAATCTTTCGTTAAGAAAACGACATCGTCAGATGTGGTTGGTTTTAGGCATTATTCTTCCGCTGCTATTTGTGGCGGCGGTGCTGGTCATTCCCCGTCCGGTTTATCAGGAAAAATTATATCAGCCACCCGCGAAGGAAAGCTCGGAACAAACGCCTTTACCTACACCTCTAAACGATCACAAACAATGAGCACCCATTACGCACCCGTACTTTGGAACCGACAAAAGCGTCGATATGACCGGATCATGCTCAGCCTGATTGCGCTCTACCTCCTCGTGTTTGTTGTTTTGCAGCTCGTATTTCACCCTACCATCACACCCGAAACCCTCATCATCCGCGCTACTGGGACCCTGGCTTTTCTTATGCTCCATATTATTTTGAGCATTGGACCACTTTGCCGGATCAATAGCTGGTTTTTACCGCTGCTATACAACAGGCGCCACCTGGGAGTGACTATGTTTTTGATCGCCCTCGTTCACGGAATTTTTAATATTATTCAATTTCACTCGCTGGGGAATGTGGACCCCTTGTTGTCCTTGTTTGCCTCCAATACACATTATGCTTCGCTGGGTGACTTTCCCTTCCAGGTACTAGGTTTTTTCGCCTTGGTCATCCTTTTCGTGATGGCAGCCACCAGTCATGACTTTTGGCTGAACAACCTGAGTCCTAAAGTCTGGAAATCGCTGCACATGATGGTCTATGTGGCATATGCCCTACTTGTTTTTCATGTTATGTTGGGAGTCATACAACTGGAAAGCTCTCCGGTTTGGATTGGGCTGACTGCCCTGAGTCTGGTATGGGTAGGTGGCTTGCACCTTTGGTCAGGTACGAAAGAAAAGAAGCAGGCCAATCGCCCTGAAGAAACGAATACGGATGGCTTTTTTAAAGTTTGTTCAGTAGGCGAGATTGAAGAAAACCGGGCTAAAGTTGTGATTATCAAAGATCAGAACATCGCCATTTTTAAATACGAGGGAAAATTATCGGCCGTGAGTAACATTTGTCGGCATCAGAATGGTCCGCTGGGAGAAGGCAAGATTGTGGATGGATGCATCACCTGCCCATGGCACGGTTATCAGTATCTGCCGGGCAACGGGCAGTCTCCGCCCCCTTTCACCGAAAAACTGGAGACTTATGATGTGAAGCTGGTCGGGCAAACAGTTTTTGTAAACCCCACTCCCTATCCGGAAGGCACGCAGCGCCCGGCTGCTATTATTTCCTAAACGAAAACCTCCTTTTATCATGAGCGATATACAATCTGATCAAAACAGTTTTTTCATCGGCTGGCAAGACGAAGCGCCTAAGCCGTACGCAAAGGCGGTCCGTCGATTTGTCTCTGCAGCTGTGATACTGGTTCTGTTAACAGCGGTTTTGCTGGTGCTTAGTCAGCGTGGTTTTGTAGATTCTGTTTTTGAACTAGGTAAATTGAGTACCCATGAAGGTATCCTGGTGAAAGCACCGGTGCCCATGCTAAAAGTCCCCATTGGAAAGGACGCCAACGGAAATACTCAATACAATAGTATGATCCTGATCGGTTTTGGCAAATTTGGTGCAGAATCCACGCTGGCTGACATAGAGGAGATTCAGGAACAAAATCTGGACGGGAAAACGGTCAAATTGGAAGGAACCCTGATTCATTATCAGGGAAAAAAAGCATTGGAGCTTACGCAAGGCGTAGATGCCTTCGCTGGTTTTGGAGCCAATCAAGGCATTTATTCGTTAAAAAGAACGGACATCGGCACAGTTAGTCTGCGCGGTGAGATCCTTGACCCGAAATGTGCCCTTGGCGTAATGAAACCAGGCTACGGCAAGCCGCATCGCTCCTGTGCTGTGCGCTGCCTGTCGGGCGGCATCCCTCCGATCCTTAGAGTGGCCAATAAAAATGGCGAAACTAATTATTGTATCGTAGTGGGTGAAGATGGACAACTTGCAAATGAGAAACTCCTGGACTATGTGGCGGATCAGGTACAACTCTGTGGACGCCTGGAAGAGCAAGATGACTGGCTGGTGCTGTATACGGACCCCCAAAGTGATCTTTATCGGCTAAAGCCCTATTGGATGGATGGGGAGATACCGATGTGTGGGGATGAGTAAAAAGACAACAAAACTGGCCATGAAAAGCAGGTTTTAAACCAGATTATCACCTAAATAATCTGTTTGTTACCTAAGTAACATTGTCTATAGAAAACATTGAGGAACTTGCAATTAAACGATCAAAATGACTTGTCCCATCTGTAATCAAGATCATGGGCCCCTTATCCACCATTTCAAGGGGGTTGCAGATTCCTTTCTATTAGATATTCTTGCTTCTGAAAAACCGGGTTGGCGGCAGGAGAACGGTGCCTGCACACGTTGTATCGACCAGGCTCAGCTGGAGCAGTGGCGAGCTGTTGCAGGCAAAGATTATCCCTACACGGAGGAGCAGCCCGGGGAGTATCGGGTGCTTTCTATTCCCCAGCGACTTGCTGCTCATCCGAGCTACACTGGAGAAGGCGTTACTATTTGTTTTATCGACAGCGGCTTTTTCCCTCATCCCGACCTTTGCCAGCCAGAGAACCGTATATTGAAAGTGTTTGATATTCACCAGCCTGAAAAAGAACTGAACTGGGAGCACGCTCATGCTCATAGTTGGCATGGCACCATGACCTCGGTTGTTGGTGCTGGTAATGGCTGGCTATCTGGAGGGCACTACTGCAGCTTAGCGCCGGATGCTAAGGTCGTTCTGATAAAAGTTATGGATGAAAATGGGGTAATTAGCGGCGAAGCTATTGCCTCGGCCTTGCAATGGGTTTTAAAAAACCACGAAGAATTTGCTATTCGTGTTGTCAACATTTCGGTTTCTGATGACTTTTCTACCCCCTATCGAGAGAGCCCAATAGGGCGTACGATAGCCTCTTTGGTTGAAGAAGGCGTAAATATTGTTGCAGCAGCCGGTAATAATGAGGGGGAGCTCCTAAAAGTTCCTGCCAATAGCCCACACGCCATTACGGTAGGGGGCCTGAATGATCACAATACATTACACCCACTGTCCTATTCCCTTTACCATTCGAACTATGGAGAAACGGCAGATCGAACGTACAAACCTGAGCTGATCGCTCCAGCTATTTGGGTACCGGCACCACTACTTCCGGGCACCAAGGAACAGCGAGAAGCAGAGGCTCTTTGGACAATTTATCAAACAGAAAGACCCTATAAAAAAGCGGTGGCAGCCAATGTACTTAACCAGACCAGCCTGCCCCAGATGCTTATTCGGCAACCATTGGAAGTATTAGAACAACAGGTGGCTGATAGAATTGAGTTGGCAAAATACATATCAGCACACTATCAACATTCCGATGGTACTTCTTTTGCGGCACCTATTGTATGTAGCATTATAGCCCAGATGCTGGAGGCCAGGCCCGAACTGAGCCCAGCTGAAGTACGCGACCTTCTGCTCAGAACTGCACGACCTCTGAATGGATTGCCTGTTGAAAGACAAGGTTTTGGAGTGGTCCACTCGCTTAGCGCCATTTATCACGCAGAAAAAATTCACCACCCCTTCCCTCTTTCTTTCAATCCCACTATAAATTATGAAGCAGAGAAGATACGATTCCGGTTTCGTCAGGAAACAGCAAAAATAGTATCTGCTATTGGCTCCTTCAACGGATGGCACCAACCGGGAATCATTATGCAACAAGACGACCAATGTTTGTGGGAAGTTAGTATCCCACTGCCGTCCCCTGGTATTTATCCCTACAAATACCTCGTAAATGGGATCGAATGGATGGAAGATACCCGCAACCTTTACCGACGGCCGGATGGCCTTGGCGGATTTGATAGTCTTCTCATAGTGGAAGACCATAATTAGTACATTTTTATTTTCATTTTTTTTCAAAGATTTCAAAACTTGGTTAATTTGCATAAATTCAATTGTGAACTCCATTCCAACTTGAATTATACTTATAAAACCAAGGCTATGAAAAATGAGATTTGGTATCTGGATGATTTTGACTTTTACAAGATCCTTTGTCCCTACAAACTGGAAGATCACATCAAGAAAAAACCAAACGATATTTTTAGTAAAAACCAATTTCTCTTCATGGAAAAAGATCCATGTAAAGAGATCATTCTCATCGATAAGGGCAAGGTGAAAATCGGCCATTATGACCATGAAGGCAATGAAACGGTTATTTCTTTTCTTGGTAAAGGCGAAATACTCGGTCAGATGGCCTTATTAGGTGAAACCAAGCACCGGGCATTTGCACAAGTAATGGAAGATGGCACACAAGTCTGTAGAATGAATGTAAACAAAGCTAAAGAACTGACCAGAGATTACGTACCTTTTGCACTTGAGATAAATCGTCGTATTGGTAATCATGTCCGAAAGCTGGAACGGCGCATAGAGTTACTCATGTGTAAAAACGTCAAAACAAGAATGTTGGAATTCTTGTACGACCTGGGAAAAGACTACGGCCGGCCTCGCGACGGAGGAATCTGGATTTCGCATAATTTAACCCAGAGTGATATTGCTGCCTTGCTCGGCACTTCCCGAAAATCAGCATCTTTATGCCTCAACGAATTGGAGGAGGAAGGCCTCATTGAATTTGATCGAAGGCATATCTTTCTAATTCATCCACAGCAGTTAAGTCAGTTGATTTCCAAACAAAAAGCCCAAAATGCCTGATCGGGCCTTGGGGCAACAGTCCAATTCCAGTTATGCAAACAAATCATCCAAAATGGCTTCAGAGAATTAATGCTGCACAGGCCGGCCATGCAATCAATCTTGATCTTTCCTCTATGGAGCTGGCTGTTCTTCCTGAAGTACTTCGAGAGCTAACCCAGCTAGAATACTTACACCTGACAAATAACCAACTTTCCAACTTACCTCCATGGTTCGGAGAATTGAGACAACTCAAAGAACTTTACCTGAGCGACAATTTGTTGGCCGAATTGCCTGATGTAATCGGCGAACTGACCGCCCTGGAAAAGTTAGTTGTTACCAATAACCAGCTCCAGGATTTAACGCCCGGGATCGGCCAACTAAAAAAGCTTAGCTGGTTGAGTCTGCGCAATAATAAGCTTTCTTCTCTGCCTGGAGAATTGTGTCAGCTATCTCAACTACGGCATCTGTATCTCGCTTCTAACAAACTCAATGAACTTCCGGCTTGCTTCGGAGCGCTCACCAAGCTTAAAGAACTCTATCTTAACGGCAATAAGCTCACTAAACTGCCGGATTCCTTCTGGAACTTATCCGGTATAGAAGACCTTGCCTTTGCCTCTATGCCTTCTTTTGATCATTTGCCAGAAGCAATAAGTCGTCTTAAAGGTTTAAAGAGATTCTTTATCAGTGGCAATGGAATCAGTATTTTACCTGATAGTTTCGCTGAACTTAAGGAGTTAGAATGGCTTTTTATGGCAAATAATCAGGTTAAATCACTACCTCCTGGTTTTGAAAAGCTAAACAAGCTGCAGCGCCTGGATATCCGAAACAATCCGATTGAGGACCTTGAAGCTGTACTCAATCAGATGGAAGCTCCCCCTATACTTTCTTAAAAAAAGAATTACTGTTTGTTACCGATGTAACAACCTCCCCTCCCCCCCGGGCCTATTTTTGTATAAAAAATTACAAACCTATGGCCCATTACGATCTCATCATAATCGGAACCGGTGCAGGAGGCAGTACTTTAGCTTACAAATTGGCTCCTACCGGTAAAAAGATCCTTGTTCTGGAAAGAGGGAATTATATTCCACGCGAAAAAGACAATTGGAGCACCCAGGCGGTATTCCTGGATGCGAAGTACAAAGCCAAAGAGAATTGGTTGGACAAAAATGGCCAATCGTTTCACCCTGGTATTCATTATTGTGTTGGTGGGAATACAAAGGTCTATGGGGCCGCTTTATTGAGGATGCGGGCAGAAGACTTTGGAGAAGTGGAGCACTACGGAGGAACCTCACCGGCCTGGCCAATTTCCTATGAAGATTTGGAGCCTTATTATGCAGAAGCAGAAAAACTTTATTACGTGCATGGAGAGCGTGGAATAGACCCCACCGAACCACCCGCCAGCACCCCTTATTTTTATCCTCCCTTAAAACACGAAGCCCGGATCAAAGAGCTTTTTGATGATATAGAACAACTCGGTCTTAAGCCCTTCCCATTACCAATTGGCGCTAAGCTGGGAGAAGATGAAGTTGGTACGGCTCCCCCTGTACTGGACCGTTTTGATGGTTTCCCGGATCCTTCTGAAACGAAAGCCGATGCTCATGTGGCGGCACTCCGCCCGGCACTGCATCACGAAAACCTCACTTTGATGACAGATAGTTATGTGGAACGCTTGATTACTGAAGCATCCGGAAAGGCCATTAGCGAGGTGGTCGTCAACCGAAGTGGAAATATCGAGCATTATTCAGCTGATCTTGTAGTAGTCGCCTGCGGCGCGATTAATTCAGCTGCCCTACTGCTTCGGTCTCAAAGCGAAATGCATCCTAATGGTCTTGCTAATAGCTCTGGAGTGGTAGGCCGTCACTATATGGCCCATAACAATTCTGCTATGGTGGCCATTTCACGCAAACCTAATCACACCTTATTTGGAAAAACCTTAGGCTTAAATGACTTTTACTTTGGCAGTGACGATTTTGAATATCCAATGGGGCACATTCAGATGCTGGGTAAGTCAGATCCACTCATGTTTCGGGAAGATGCTCCTAAGCTTGCGCCTGGACTAGCCTTGGATTATATCGCAGAACATGCTTTGGATTTCTGGATGACATCCGAGGATTTACCTGACCCCAACAACCGGGTGACGTTAACAGAAGATGGTGGAATTCAGCTTCACTATACCGAAAACAACCTGGAGGGGCACAAACGCTTACAGAAAAAACTACGCTGGATACTGGAGCACGTAGGTTGTGAAAAGCACTGGCTACCAAACAATTTATACCTGGGCAAGAAAATTCCGATTGCCGGTACTGCTCACCAATGCGGCACGATCCGATTCGGAAAAGATCCTGCAAATTCTGCTTTAAATGAATACTGTGGCGCTCATGAGGTATCCAACCTCTATGTGGTAGATGGTAGCTTTTTTCCTTCCAGTTCAGCCGTAAATCCAGCTCTTACGATCATGGCTCAGGCACTTAGGGTGGGTGATTACCTCATCCGGGAAGTACTATAATCGATTTACAGATAAAACTCATTCAGATCATGAAAAAAATAGTATTTCTGAGCATAGCGATTGGGCTTTTCTTTTGCCATGGTTCAGCTCAAACGGCCAGGCAGTTACAAAGGGTAAGTATTACCGTTTCCAGTCTTGAAAAGTTGATCCCTTTTTATGAAGAGGTCCTTTCTTTCCAAAAAGTGGCTGAATATGAATGGGAAGGCGATCCGCTACAAAGACTCACCGGATTAAAAGACCCAAACCTTAAAGCACATGTTGCCTTAATGAAACTGGGGATGGAGCAGATTGAACTCATTGAGTTTATTGATGAAAAACGACAGTCGGCCCTTCCGGCAGATTCCCGGAGTAATGACCTGTGGTTTCAACACATTGCTATTGTGGTCAGCGATATGGAAAAAGCGTATGCGCACTTACGTGCCCACAAGGTTCAATTTGTTTCAACAGCGCCTCAAACGCTTCCGGAATATCTGCCCGCTGCAGCTGGTATCAGTGCCTTCTATTTTCGAGATCCCGACGGCCACAACCTGGAAGTCATCCAATTCCCCCGGGGAAAAGGTAAACCTAGATGGCAGGTGCCAACAGATCAGCTGTTCCTGGGCATTGACCACACTGCAATTGGTATAGAAGATACTGATTCTGCCCAAGACTTTTATGAAGATATGCTGGGCCTGAAAGTAGCGGGAACTAGTGAAAACTATGGCACGGAGCAAGAACACCTTAACCAGGTTTTTGGCGCACATTTAATGATTACCAGCCTGGTAGCAAAGCAGGGGTTTGGTCTGGAATTTCTGGACTATCTGGCGCCACCTGGCGGGCGTCCCTATCCGCTGGATAGTCGCCCTACGGACCTGTGGCATTGGCATACCACCATAGCAGTTAATGATCTGGAAACGGTCTATCAACAACTTCAAGCTGCCAATCATACCTTTATTTCCAATGGAATTGTTCAATTAAGCGGCCAGCGTGGATTCCTGATTCGAGGACCTGATGGGCATGCATTGTATATCATTGGAGATTGATTTCCCTGATCAAATCCAGAACCCATATTTAATTATTCTCACAACGGTATTTATTCTAATACCTCAGTGATCAACCAAGAATCAATTACATACCATTATTATGAAAAGTAAAACAAGATTAGATAATCAAACTGCTATCGTAACGGGGTCAAGCTCGGGTATTGGTAAGGCCTGTGCCATTGCCCTGGGGCAGGCTGGCGCCAATGTAGTAGTCAATTACGCCGGGAATAGCCGGGGGGCGGAAGCGGCAGTTTACGAAATTGAAGCGGCCGGAGGAAAAGCCATCGCTGTTAAAGCGGATGTCAGCAAGGAGGATCAAGTTCGGGATATGTTTAAAACGGCCATCGATACTTATGGAACAGTTGATATCCTCATCAATAATGCCGGTCTGCAAAAGGATGCCTCTTTCATAGATATGACCCTTGATGACTGGAATTTTGTACTGGGAGTCAACCTAACCGGACAGTTCCTTTGTGCCCGGGAAGCCGCCCGTGAATTTTTGCGCAGAGGCCCCCGTCCCGAAATGTCTGTGGCCTTAGGCAAGATCATTTGTATGAGCTCAGTACATGAACTTATTCCCTGGGCCGGCCATGTCAACTATGCTGCTTCTAAAGGTGGCGTTATGCTCTTTATGAAGTCGATCGCTCAGGAGTTAGGCGAGCATAAAATCCGCGTCAATAGTATTGCACCGGGAGCGATCCGGACCCCCATTAACCGGATGGCCTGGGAAACACCGGAAGCCGAGCAGGAACTCTTAAAGCTTATTCCTTATGGCCGCATTGGAGAAACAGAAGATATCGGTAACCTGGCTGTCTGGCTAGCCTCTGATGAAAGCGATTACATTCATGGCCAAACCATAATCATGGACGGTGGCATGGCGCTTTATCCAGGTTTTCGGGAAAATGGATAATTCAACTAACTATCTTTTATCAATATCTACGAAAAATCTACAACATGAATCATACAACTCCGGCTCAAGAGTGGATGAACACCGCATTCCTCAACCCTGAAAAAAGTCAGCCAAAAGATAATTTCCCTCGTGAAAAACAAATATGTCCTGACCTACAGGAGCGGGCTGATGTTCCGTCTTTGCTCCAGCTCGGACACGAACCAGGGTATCAGGGAGCCCATCTAAGAGAGAAATGTTATGAGAAAGGAACGTACCTGTTCTTTCCCCAGGAGAAAGCTGACAAACTCTTTTTTATAGTTAAAGGGCGCATCAAAATTGGCCAATATTCCGAATCCGGTCAAGAGATCGTTAATGCGATCCATTCCCAGGGCGAGATATTTGGTATTCGGGCGCTGACCGCAGGCCTATCCAGAGATGCCTATGCTTTAGCTATGGAGCATACCACTTGCCGGGTGCTTTACCCTGAGGAGTTGAAAGTAATGATCCGAAAGCAACCTGCTTTGAGTATTTACATTATGGAACAGTTGGGTTCCCGAATGCACAGCCTGGAAAAACGGCTGGGAGCACTCACTTTCCAAGATTCCAGAACCCGTATACTGAAGTTTCTTCATGAAATGGGCTGTAAACAAGGCCAAAGAATTGGGTATGAGGTATTGATTCGAAAATTCCTGACCCAAAAGGAAATCGCCTGCTTAACGTCCACTTCCCGGCAAACAGTCAATATGGTTTTGAATGACCTTCGAAACAAAAACTTGATCAGTTTTAACCGCAAACGACTGCTCATTCGAGATCTCGAAGAATTAAAAAAGATCGCACAGGCCAGCACCAAAAACCAGTATCCTTCATTAACGCCAAAAGACAATTAACATGCCAAAGCATCCATTAAACACAGAACAACAGCGATTAAACCAGCACTACCTGGAAGATAAAAATTGGCTCAAATGGGGGCCCTACCTCAGTGAGCGTCAGTGGGGTACCGTTCGGGAAGACTACAGTGAACATGGCGAAGCCTGGGACTATTTCCCTCATGATCACGCACGTTCCCGGGCCTATCGTTGGGGAGAAGATGGCCTGGCGGGTATTTCAGATGAACAACAACGGCTTTGTTTTGCCCTGGCACTTTGGAACGGCCATGACCCCATTCTCAAAGAACGTTTATTTGGCCTGACCGGACCAGAGGGCAATCATGGAGAGGATGTCAAAGAGCTTTATTACTATCTTGACAATCTGCCGACCCATTCGTACATGAAACAGTTGTACAAGTATCCGCAATCAGAATTTCCATATGCCAAGCTTGCAGAAACCAACCGGAACCGTTCAAAGCACGAACCGGAATATGAATTGCTCGACACCAATGCTTTTGATTCCAATAATTACTTCGATGTTTATACTGAATATGCTAAAGCCTCGGAAGAAGACATTTTGATCCGCATTACTATCCACAATCATGGGCAGGAGGCTGCCCCGGTCTGGTTGTTGCCGACACTTTGGTTTCGCAACCAATGGTCCTTTGAGCTGAGCCAGGAACGGCCTTCCATCAAAAAGGGAGGAAGCAAAGCAGATTATAGCTGGGTGGAAGCCAGGCATCCGCAAATGAAGGAATATGAGTTGTATTTTCAGAATGCCAAGCAGATGCTATTTACGGAGAATGAGACCAATACCGAACGCTTGTTTGGACAGCCCAATAGCTCGCCTTTTGTGAAGGATGCTTTTCATACTGCGGTAACCAGAGAGGATTATGCCCCTTTTTCTGCTAAAGAAAAAGGAACCAAATTTGCTCCTGTGTATCATTTCACTATCAATGGAGGAGAAAGCCGGGAAATCCGGTTAAGGTTGTGTCGGAAGGGGGCAGTTAACAAGAATAAATCACTCCTTGGTGAGGGATTTGAAACGGTTTTCCAGGAGCGGCTCCAGGATGCCAATGAATTTTATGGACAATTTGCCGGCAGCCAGGAAGAAGATTTTGGGAATATTCAGCGGCAGGCCTTCGCCGGAATGTTATGGAGTAAGCAATATTATAACCTGGATATGCCGCGTTGGCTCAACGGAGACCCTGGTCAGCCCAGCCCGCCGGAAAACCGCAAAAATGGCCGTAACCACCATTGGATGACCCTCAACAATGAGGATATTATTTCCATGCCTGACAAGTGGGAATATCCTTGGTACGCAGCTTGGGATTTGGCATTTCATTGTGTGCCGCTAGCTATGGTCGATGCTGAATTCGCTAAGAATCAACTGCTGTTGTTTTTACGAGAATGGTATATGCACCCTAACGGACAGATCCCGGCCTACGAGTGGGCTTTTGGTGACGTCAACCCTCCTGTACATGCATGGGCATGCCTCCAGGTATACAAGATGGATAAGGCTCGAAATGGCAAAGCTGACAAACAGTTTCTAAAACGCGTGTTCCAGAAGCTATTGCTCAACTTCACCTGGTGGGTCAATCGCAAAGACCGACAGGGCAACAATGTTTTCGAAGGGGGATTCCTGGGGCTGGACAATATCGGGGTTTTCGACCGAAGCAGCTACATTCCGGGAGGTGGCCACCTGGAACAAGCAGACGGTACGGCCTGGATGGCCATGTATTGTTTAAATATGCTGGAAATGGCACTTATTCTCGGCGAAGAAGATATGGCCTATGAGGATATGGCCACCAAGTTTTTTGAACATTTTATCTATATCTCTGACTCTCTGAATCGTTTAGGTGGAGATTGGACCGGAGCCTGGGATGAAGAGCAAGGTTTCTTTTACGATATTTTGGCGCTGCCCGATGGACGGTACATTCCACTAAAGGTGAGGTCCCTGGTTGGATTATCAACACTATTCGCTGTATTGGTACTTGAAAAAAAGCAACTGGAAAAACTTCCGGATTTTCATAAACGACTGAATTGGTTCATCAACTACCGTAAAGAAAACGATGAAAATCTGGTGATTGAAGAATTTGGTAAACAAGGTAATATCCTTTTGTCTCTCGTGCCGAAAGACCGTTTGATGCGGTTGCTGACAGCTTTACTGAATGAGGATGAATTTTTAAGTAAAGGTGGAATACGATCCATCTCAAAGGTCCACGAAACCCCATACGTTGTAAATATCGATGGCCAGGAATTTGGCTTGCAATACGAAGCCGGAGAGAGCACTACCGGCCTGTTTGGTGGCAACTCTAATTGGCGGGGCCCGGTATGGATGCCAATGAACTACCTTATTATCCAGTCACTAAGAACTTATGCCTGTTATTTTAAAGATGACCTGAAAGTAGAATGCCCTACTGGCTCTGGTCGGCAAGTTAATTTGGCCACTGTAGCAGAAGACCTTTCGCGTAGGCTGGCCGGCATTTTTCAAAAAGACGAAAATGGTCGCCGGCCAGTTCATGGAGTGTATAATGAATACCATTACGATCCCAACTACCGGGACTTGGTCTTATTTTATGAGTATTTCCATGGTGATAATGCAAGAGGAGTAGGTGCTTCCCATCAAACTGGCTGGACCGGCGTGGTGGCGGAATTAATCGAATCACTCTTTGAAAGTTCCATTCATCAAGCTAAACCTCAAGTTCTATGATCACCTTGTCCAATCCCTCAATTGAAGAAGCTATTTCGAGAGAATGGCTGGTTACCAATGGCATCGGAGGATATGCCGGTTCCACAATTTGTGGGGCCAACACCCGTCGCTACCACGGCTTGTTGGTAGCTGCCATGCACCCACCTACGGGCAGGAAGGTACTGGTATCCAAGGTCCTGGAAAGTGTCCAGGTAGAAGGTGAAAGCATACCTTTATCAACCGACTGCTACCCTGGAGTGGTTCATCCCGAGGGGTTTCGCTATCTTTCTGCTTTCGAGCGTGATCCGCTTCCTAAAGCAATTTATGAAGTGGAAGCTTGCCGCTTAAGCAAGACCGTTTTTATGAAGTATGGCGAAAACACTTCGGTCCTTGCGTATGAAAACCTAGGCAAAAAACAGATACAATTGTACCTAAGTCCCCTCTTCGTAAACCGCGACTACCATAGTCTTTTTCATGAAGATCCTTTCTTTGATTACTACCACGAAGCCTTATCGGATGGTAAAATGAAGATTTTTGCCCATTATGGCGCCGAACCAATTTATGTAAGATTTACCCGCGGAAATTTCACTGCTCAACCCGATTGGTATCGTTCTTTTCAATATAAAAAAGAGGATTACCGGGGGTTGGACTTTCAGGAGGATGCACGGAGTATTGGCCAAATCGATTTTAGTCTGGCACCTGGCGAAAGGGCATTCCTGGTATTTTCTACCGAAGCAGAAGCAATGGAAGGCAAGCCTGAGACCTGGAAACAGGAGGAAATTGAGCGATTGAAAGCTATCCCACCAACAAAGTCGGCAGAGCCCTTTGTGCGGGATCTGACCATTAGCGGCGCCCAGTTTTTGGTGGAACGCCAATCAGCAGGCAATCATACCATAATTGCAGGATATCACTGGTTTACCGATTGGGGCAGAGATACGATGATCGCTATGCGTGGCCTGGTAGTAGCCCAGGGGAAAAAAGATCTATCTGAGTCCATCATCCGAACCTTTCTGGAATACCTCGATGGCGGAATGATCCCCAACCGTTTTCCCGATCATGGAGAGACTCCGGAATACAATACGATCGATGCGAGCCTTTGGCTATTCGTCGTTCTTTATGAGTTTTTCGAACGATTTAAGGATCTGGATTTTATCCGAGAGGTATTTCCTAAGTTAGAAGAAATAATCAAAGCCCACTTAGAGGGAGCCAGATATGGTATCCATGTCACAGAAGAGGGCCTGCTATTTGGTGGAGAAGATCTTATCCAGCTTACCTGGATGGACGCCAAAGTCGGTGATTATGTCGTCACTCCAAGGCACGGTTGTCCCGTAGAAATCAATGCATTATGGTACAATGCTTTAGAGATCTACAACTATTTCCACAGTCAATTATCTAAGGGAAAAAATCCCTATAAAGATCACTCACAGAAAGCCAAAGCAGCTTTCCGCCAATATTTTCTCAACCCCAATGGCTATCTGAATGACGTTGTTATTCCCGGCAATTTTGTGGATACAGCCATACGACCCAACCAAATTTACGCCTTGAGTCTTCCATTTTCTCCACTTTTAAAAAAGGAAAGTAAGGCCGTGTTAGATGTGGTAGAAAAACACTTGTATACCGGTTTGGGATTACGCTCCCTTACAACAGATCATCCTGATTTTAAGGGGAGCTACGGAGGGAACCCCTGGGAAAGGGATACAGCTTATCATCAAGGAACAGTATGGGCATTTCTTTGGGGAGAATATGCTTTGGCTTACCTGAAGTACCACAGGTTTTCAAGTAAAGCTTGTAAGTCCATTTGGGAAAAATCAACAACCTTACAGGAACACTTTTACAATAAAGATTGCCTGCATGCTATGTCGGAGATCTTTGACGGGGATCACCCAGGCCCGGGCAGAGGCTGCGTTCAGCAAGCCTGGTCCATAGGAATGCTATTAAGGGTTTTCCTGGATAAAAACTGGAAATTTTAATTCAAAAAAAACATAATTAATGAAAAGTATAATGATTCTGTTGGCCTTTTTTGGGGTATTGAACCTCCATGCGCAATCAGAGGAACTGCGCCGGCAACACTTCAATCTGAAAGATGATAATCTGGCCATCCAAGGATATGATCCTGTTTCATATTTCAACAATTCTAAGCCTTTAAAAGGAAAGAAGGGACTTCAATTCAAGTACAGGGGGGTTGTTTACCAATTTGCGAATGCTGCTAACCTTGAATTATTTCGGGCACAACCTGATAAGTACGAACCCGTATGGGGAGCTTGGTGCGGCCACGCTATGGCCAAGAGAGGAGAGAAAGTTGCCATTAACCCTACTTGCTTCAAGATCATTGACGGCCGTAACGTCCTCTTTTATAAAACGATTTGGGCCAATGCACTTGATAACTGGAATAAGGAATTGAAAACTACTCTAGAAAGCCAGTTAATGAAGGAGGGAGATACATTCTGGGAAGGTACGATCAAATCAAAATGATATGCTAGAAGCTTTGAATAAAAACTGGCGGTTGTATCTCATCGAAGCCTGGGCTTTAGGGATGTTTATGATCTCGGCGGCTTTATTTGTCATCTTGATTGAACATCCTGCCCTACCGGTAAGAAGCGCCATAGAAAGCCCTCTGCTACGACGGTTTTTAATTGGGGCGGCTATGGGCTTGACGGCCATATTGTTGATCTATTCTGCTTGGGGCAAACGTTCGGGAGCACATATGAATCCAGCCGTCACTTTGACCTTTTTGCAACTGGATCGAATCCGTTCAGTCGATGCAGTATGGTACATTTTGGCACAATTTATTGGTGGGGTTCTGGCCATCTATTTAGTAAAGGAACTCTTGTTTAACTATCTCGCAGATCCGACCGTTAATTATGTTGTAACCGTTCCTGGTGTGGACGGTACCTGGGTCGCCTTTGCTTTAGAAACCTTGTTGTCTTTCCTCCTCTTTCTGGTGGTTCTGCTGCTTAGCAATCACAGCCGGTGGGCCTCTTACACCGGATACCTGGTTGGGATTATGCTAACTATTTTCATTGGTTGGGAAGCCCCCTATTCCGGTATGAGCATCAACCCGGCAAGAACGATGGCTTCTGCCCTCCCGGCAGGTATCTGGACTGCCTGGTGGTTATACTTTGTTGGACCTATTCTTGGCATGCAACTTGCAGGTCGAGTTTATCGCCGCTATTATCGATCTACCCATGATGGAGAATGCCTGACTATGAAGTGCCATTTGTCAGGGGAAAAACATAATTGTCCCACCTATGAGGTTTTGGGACCCAAAGATCAATTACAAAAATTAACAAAATGAAAGATTCAATCCTGATTACTGGAGCTTCAGGGAGTCTGGGGGATATGGTCTGGCAGCGCCTGGCTGATGCCGGCTATCATATTCTGGCGCCCGTAAGATCTCAAAAAAGTGTAGATGCCCTTCAAAGTAAAGAAGTAGCGGCTACTATTCTGAATTTAACGGATGAAGCGGCTGTGCGAACTTATGTCCGAGACATCAAAGAAAAAAGGAATATTGTTGGAGCTGTATTGCTGGCAGGCGGTTTTATGGCCGGCGATCTCTTGTCTACTAATAAAGATACCTTGGGCAAAATGATTGCACTGAATTTTGAAACCACCTTTTATTTGGTTCGTGAATTAATCCCTGTCTTTGAGCAAGGCGGAGGGGGCCGGTTTATTTTTATCGGGAGCAAAGCAGCCCTGGAGGCTGAAGAAGGTAAAAACAAAGTAGCCTACGCTTTATCCAAACAGTTGGTCTTTCATTTAGCGGAACTCGTCAATGCCTATGGAAAAGGAAAAGGTATGGATGCCACGGTCATTGTACCTAGCACGATCGACACGCTAAAAAACCGGCAGTTTATGCCTGATGCTGACTTCACCAAATGGGTAAGTCCAGAGGCGATCGCAGATACCATCTATTTTGCCCTTTCGGAAGCAGGCCGGCAAATGCGGAATAGCATTTTGAAATTATACAATGAATCTTAAACCTCAAAAGAAGAAACAATATGAAGCCTTTAAATCAAGATAATTTGTTCAATATCAGAAGACCTTATCAATTAAATGTAGTTCAAAATGAAAAGAAAAAGGCCTCTTCCCGATTTAAGATTTTGAAGGAAGAAATCACTTTTTGGGAAGATGAAGCTGTAGTATTTCAAAAAATGGTCCTCCTGAATAGAAAGGACTTTTCCCACGACGAACAGATAAAACTAAGAAAATTGGAAGACGAGCTGGACTACCTGATCCGCAAGGTATTTCCAGGCTACAAGAATCTGCTAACTGAAGTGGCCCAATCTGCCGCTGATCAAGCGGAACTTAAACGACTTGAAAAACGACAGGAAAAACTCCGACACAGCTATTATCGGCTAAAGAAACGCCTACTCCCTTTTCTTCCATCAAAGATCAAACTAATAATCTGGTAAATCATGAAGCCAAATCCATTTTTATGAAGTTGTTTAAAGTTATCTACTGTAAGCGAGCGTAAAGGCTTATGGCTACTGACAAAGCTCATTTTGAGTTTCGTCCGCCTCGTATGTTTGCCAAGAGTTAAAACAAGTTCATTGAAATACGTAAATTGTTTCGACCCGGTCAAGAAGGAAGTCCGCCAAAACAATCT
>JAUIKE010000106.1 GCA_030430845.1 Bacteroidia bacterium
CAAGGTTAGGATTTTTCTCATAGAAACGTGACCAGCCATTTTCCGGACGGGAAACAATTGCAGGGTCCATGATCCCGCCTGGCTTCGTTTGGTACCAAACCCATGCCTTGACATCTGACTCTGATATGCCAGAATTGTATTTTTTGAAAACATCCTCAAAGCAGAGCATATCATCTC
The DNA here is from genome assembly GCA_030430845.1 of Bacteroidia bacterium. GTDB lineage: Bacteria > Bacteroidota > Bacteroidia > Chitinophagales > Saprospiraceae > JANQPA01. The sequence goes on from JAUIKE010000106.1 coordinate 178, forward strand.
CGCATCCGGCATGTGCACCCAATTCCTTGTTGGAATGTTCGATCTGGGTTTCTCTTATGGCTTTTTTAAGCTTTTTAGGTTGTGGCATGGGAGATATTTTAGGCATGGGGGGCTTGGAGTTTGATTTATCTGAAGGGAAGGATTTCTGAAAATGATCTACTGGCATAGGGACTTGTATCCCATCCAGTGATTGATGGCGCTCTCCCTGGAGTTCCACGGTATAGCTCTCCTTTCCAAATCGGTTGGAAACGCTTGTTTCTTCTCCCAAAATCTTTTCAGGATGGGCTGTGAAAAATTGATCATCATTCAGCATGGGAATATCGGGCTTGGGGGTTATTCAAAAGCTGGTAAATCACTTTCCAGCTGTGCCATGGCCTGGTTCACGCTCAGTCCCTCGCTGGCAGCGATATGGAAGACTGATTGGCGGATATAGTTGCGGCCCTGCTGGCTTGCCAGGTGCGTGCAAATGGAAGGGTAGCTATCCTCGCAGGGATGGCTGAGTTCCTTGTCTATGAGTGCGTACAGCTTTTCTTGATCTGACATGATATGGGGGATATAAGGGCTTACTTATTTTTTTCTAAAAACCACGATCTCGGTAAGGACTTCGGTATGGGGAAACATCTTTGCTGGTAGCCGATAGGCATCTATCAGGTCTGCCTGCCGGGCAATGCTCTCTTTGACTGCTGAGCCTCCCTGGCGTAAAAAGGGAACGCCACCATTTTTGGGTTCTGTGCCGATCACATAGATCAGCAGGCCTCCAGGCAGCAAGAGATCCAGCCCTCGGGTAATGAAATACTCTTCCACTTTCCGGGCACCGGTGGCCTTCTTCTCCAAAGGCGCATAGCGCCCTTTGAACTGCCCGTAGGGCGGATTGCCAATCACCAGCCTGTATTTAGGGGTAAAAGGCAGCGCCTTTCTGCGATCGGTAAAGATGCTTTCAAAATAGATCTGCTGGATGTTTGCGTGAGGAAAGCTATGCTTGGCTATCTGATAAGATGTATTGTCAATCTCGAAGGCATCTATCTCCACTTGCGGAGAAAAAAAACGCAAAAAGCGGCCTGTGCCGCAACTGGGTTCCAGCACAGGCCCATCATTAAAGCCATGATGAATGGCCAGGCCAACCATCTTTTGTACAAGAGACAAGGGCGTATAGAATTCATTCAGCAGGCCTTGACCGTATTGGTCAAAAGTGCCTCCGTATTTAGCCATGCCCCCACCTCCTTCATACTGCGCCATCAAGCGGATGTCATCGGCTGTGTAGCCGTTTTGCTTGGAGGCGATCAGCTCCAGGATTTGCTGGTTGAGTTGGTGGGGGTTGGATTTCATGGCTGGGGGCTTGGGTGAAAAAACTTAACTTATAGGTTGATTAAAACAGAGCCAGAAGGATAGCGAAGGATGTATATCCCGGAAGGCAGTCTACCCACAACCTCCTGAAATTCCATCTGCCGGGCGGCCGTTTTCTTGCCAGCAATGCCCGAATAGACAAGTTTCCCATTCAGATCATATAGTTCAAAAACATCTCCTGTTATCTCGACAATGCTCCTGGGTGTTTCTACTATATGCTGATCTACTATCTGCTGATTGGATCGTCTTACTGAGTTTCCTACTTCATAGCAGTCGGCCTGGGTGCTGGCATAGGGAAAATCGCCATAGGTGGTAGATACCGTTACCAGCAGACTGCTATCGAGAAATTCCCAGGATCGGGGAATTACCGATGGGGTGCTTATTACATAGTCAATTGCCTCAAAACAGCCATTTGTCACGCCAGAGGCAAAGTCCACCGCCTGAGCGCTTGTGGTTAAAGCACTTTGTCCAGCAAGGAAAAGCATATTCCCATCCGGTGAAATGGCTTCCCACAAATCCTGTGAAGGATAGTTGTAGGCCCAGGAGATCAGGGAATTGAAGGGATTAAAAGCAATAGCTGATGAGCCCGCCAGTATCAGTCGTGATCCATGAGAATCCATCGAATGGATCGCTGGCGGATTGCCCATGGGATCCTCCATGCGGTAGGCTGCAATGACCAGGCCCTGGTAATCAAGACTGGCCATCCACTGGTCCGTGTGTAGGTAGAGGGTGTCCCTTGTTGCGAGGATTTCCTGGGAGAGGGCATGGGTTTTGGTACCTGTCTTATAGAGATTTACCCACTCTGCCGATCCATCTGGGCCTATTCTTCCCACAAATGGAATCTGATCGGATGCTCCCGTTACGCTGCCGGAAAACACGAAAGCGCCATCATCGGTCGGGCTGATTGCCGATATATGGATTTCATGCTGGCCATCTGCATCGTAGGGCAGAATGGATAGCTTGTTGGAGGCCAGGATGGTAAAATCCACAGGATCATAGATCATGTAAACGATATCCTGCCTTTGGGGCGCATTTTGCCCCATGCCTGACTCTCCGATTACGCAAACGACTTCCCTGCGAAAGAAACAGGAATAGGTCTGGCCGATGGCCTCACCGGTATTGAAAAGCACGCGGTTGAAGTTGAGGGCAGCAGATAAGAGCTTTACATATTTAAGCTGAAATTGCTCATCAAAGACAGCCACGCTGCAATCAGCATTATGTGTGTTTTCGGCTCCTGTGGATGTGAGAATATGGTATTCATCCTGCCCGAGCGCATTCATATACCGAATCATGCCCTTGGCTTCCATCCCGGGATAGTAGGGAACATAGGCAACTTTCTCTTGCAGGAGGGAGCCATTGGTTTTTTCCAGCTCTTGCAACAGGAGGTAGTTCACCAGCGGAAAAGGGGCGGGATCATTGGCTGGGAGGGCCACTTCTGTGGCGAGGATCAGGTTGCCCGATTTTGACAAACAGGCGGTATTCCGTGATCCGATCGGCCCGGTATCACCCGGAGCTAAAACATTGTACTGCTGCCATCCCTGGGAGAAGGCCAGGCTACTCAACAAAGTGAGGGTTAATAGAAGGATTTTGAATTTCATGATATGGACTTGTTGAAGATAAAAGAGGATAATTTGGACATAGTGAACATGAGCATATTTTCAGCCAGACCTACGGCCTGCCTGGACTCGTTGGAATATTTGGAAAAAGAGGATCAGAAGACCCGAGCCCGCGATAACAGGAATCAGTACAGCCCTCAAAAAGCTGCGATCCTCTTCATCCTCATAGCGCTTGAAGCTGTTCAGGATAAGGCTTGTGGCAGATGCCCCATAGTCAATGCCTTCGCCGCTTGCTGAGGAGCTGCTGCTATATGTTTGCCTGATTGACCGGTGGTCCCAAAGGGCGTAGGGTTCAGCCTGGTATGACTTCAGACCCGTACGGTCCTCCCTGACATCGAAGTGCATAAATGTATCATACAGCCCAAAGCCCCGAACCCCCAGCTCCCATAACTGGCGGAAGACCGGGCCGTGGGTGAGGATCTCACGATGGAAGAGTTGGGCGACCCTTGCAGCCTCTCCCTTTTCCTTTGCTGCCCCCAGGTCAATTGCCGCTGCTATCTCAAAATGATGTTGAGAGCTGGGCGAATAGTTGCTGTCCTTTGGAAATCGAGCCGTTGAGGTCACATATACTGGTACGCCTGCCACCTCCCGAACGAGCTGAGAGACATCTATCAGCCGGGCATCCAGCTTGTGGGAATCGGGCGCGTCGGGAGAGGATGAATGGAACTCTTTTTCTAAAAAGTTGCCAGTCAGTTTTCGGGTGCTGCCTTTTCGAATCGTTGTATAATACATCGGGCTTAGGCTATGATATCGGATAAATCACCAAAATCGCCACCCGTAAGGGCAGCCCTTATGTCATCTTTGAGGTTTCGTTTGTACAGGCGGTTGTACATAGTTGAAAGTAAGGGATAGCTCTGCCTGTCGTAGTTGCGGATAATCCGAATAACAGCTGGCTCATTTTCCCAGGGCAGCGGCCATCCAAAAGGGCCATCGTACCCCATCTCGATAAACAGGGATTTCGCATCGCTGAGCAGCTCTTCTGGCTCGATTCCGATTTCAATCGCATGGCTTTCAAGTGCGTCTCTGGCACTTTCTTCTTTATCCTTTTTGAATACTTTCCTGAGGAAAAAGTATAGGATGGCCAACCCGATGATGATGCCCAGGGCAATGAGCAGCTTGCGGTTTGCGATGAGCTTAAGCAGAAATGTGGGCATATTTTATAAGGTTAGAGTTTGCGGAAAATGACCATACCCGCAGCAATTGCAGCGGTCAAATCTTCGTAGGGTGAGCAGGAAATCAATTCAGCGATATCGTCAAGGAGGGAACCTTCCTCGATTTGAATGAGGGCTTCGCCCGTTTGTATTTCCGGAATCACCATGCTTTTGTCAACATAGCACACCTCCATTCCCGCTGTCGGCGCATGGGGTGCCAGGGCTGGGAGGGTATAGAATTGCTCAAAGTGATCGCCGCCAGACTCGCCGCTGACAACCGCTATTCCAGCTATGGAATAACGGTTTCTCTTCGCAAACTCAGCCAGATCGCTGAACAGCGCTGCCGGTAACATCGAATATGGATTCATACGTTAGCTTAATAGATGATTGAATTTTGATAGCTGGCATTCCATGTCAAATCCCCAATGATCCGCTCGATGGTCAATGTGGTGAGATCCACACGGAAGTGTGTGCTGGGCGTAGCCACGATGGCGACATGGGCAGCCGTATTCACGCCCATCGTGATGCCTGTCAATCCCCCACCCAGGTCAATGTCGGAGAAGTCAATGTCAGGAATGGTAAACCAAAGCGTTTTGTCCCAATCTGCGGATGTCTCTGTCACGCCCCCATTATAGGTGTATTTGAAAACCTTGCCCTGGGCGCTGACCGTTGCCATGATCGGCATATTGTAGGTAGGGTCGTAGCCGATGATTTCAAGGGAAATCAAGCGAACGAAACTGCCGGAAGACTCCGTGTCAAAGAGGTCTATTTGCCAGGGCGTAAAGTCCGCTTCAGTCCAAAAGGAAGCGCCTCCATTGTGACGCCAAAGCGTTATTTCTTTATGGTTGGTGCCCAACTGACCGATGTAGCTGAGCAGGTCGCCTGCATTTGTCACCTTCAGGTCACGGAAAGGATAATTGGTGATACCCCCCAGGGATCTGTCTATTACTTTTGTCTGGACCACCCCTCCCCCATTGTTATACCTGACAGCCAGGTCAAAGTCTTCTTCTACCGTCCAGATCACTTTGTCTCCGTTGTAGCCATCACGGACATGGTCAAAGTAATAGCGGCCCTGTCCGTCTCCGCCTATATTGGGCAGATTAATGGACATAGACGATACATCGAACCGCTTTCGGTAATCGCAGGCGGTATTGTCTGCGTTTTTGGTGATGCGGAAGACGTTGTTTGTCGAGTAAGAATCCAGCACTGCCCAAATGGGTGGATATCCCAGCACATTCACCTCGTTTGGATCCGTGCTTCTCCCCTCGGAAAAAGCAGTGCCGCCAGACAGCTCGCCCGTGACAGTCAAGCCTGCCGCCGGGGTTCCCGGGTAGACAGAAGCATTGAAGTTGCTGCCCTGTATCGCGCGGCCTACCCAGCCAAACTCTGGCCTTGGGTGGGGAAATACGTGTGTGGTAACACGACCATTTGAATCAGCAATGAAATATGTTCCATTGTTGAGTACGATGGGATAGAAGGAAGATGCAAAGGAGACATCTTCCTTGATTTCTGTCATGCTGTGCTGAGCGTAATTGAAATAGGTACTTGCGCTGATAAGCGGCAAGGCAGCATTGATTACCGTCAGGACTACATCGAGGCGTTTGGAATCGCAACCGTTTATGCCATCATCAATGTAGCCGGAAGCACCTGCCCATACACGCTTATTTATACCAAAAAACAAGCCTTTGCCCCCAGCAAGAATGGCTGCGGCAATTTCATTTTCAAAATCAATGGCAGATCGGCTGCCTGGCGTTATGGTCCAGTTCGCCGGGTTTGTGGGGTCGGCATCGGGAGCGATTACTCCGGAATATAACAGATCCGTACCCTGGGCGGCTGTATTGCTGCCTAAATAGAAAGTATATCGAAGCAGGGCTTCTGCATCCGTTGTGCTTGCGGTTATTTTAGCTCCGGAGACAAAACTACCATCCGCACTCAGGCCAAAAATCCCTGGAATAAGCTCGCTTTCGTCTCTCACCAACAGCCTTGCAATCGTGGCTTGTCCACTTAGCAATCTACATGATGGACAAAGAGGTCTGAAACTTCTGTCAAATATCATATGAGGGGTGGGTTAAATGAATTTTCCGATCCGCTTTTTGGGCTTATGTTTATTCATGATGATTCTTTCGTAAATACCCAGAACATCCGAGCTGTCAAACCGCTGATCATGTCCCGCTGCTGCAAAGCCACGAAATTTCCTGTGCTGGAGAGCCATGCTTATAATTTTGTCATCCTCTGGATTGACACTCCTTTGTGAAATGGATACCGATACTACCGCCGGATTATAGAGCGCGTTCAGTAAGACATACCCAAAACCAATATGCCCGCTGAGTAATACCTTGCCTTTCATCTGTCTCACCCAGATATCCTGGGCTGCCTTGTATTCAAGTGAATCCTGATCTAAAATAGACATTTTGCCGGCCGTCGATCCTCCCTCAGCTGCCTGGCGCAGGATAAGCCTGCGAAATGGCTGGCCGTTGTTCAGCCATTTCGTTTGTATGATTTCTATCGTTCTTGTAGTAGACATGGGTGATAGTTTGGGTTAGAATACAAGCAGTTGGAGTTCGCCTCCCATGTGAACCGTTTCCGGTCCTCCATAGTCAGACCTGACAGCCGTAAGGCCTACTGTTATTTTTGCGCCTATGGGTGCTGTAAAAGAAAACGCCAAATCCGTCCGCTCTTCATAAGAGTCTGCGGGGCTGTTGATTTGTGCCGCAGTAAAAAAACCACTTGTAATCACCTCTGCTGTATCTTCATTTATCACATAGTAATCGACATTTCCAGTTACATTCAATCCACCCGTGACAGTCTTCGTTTGCAGATGTGCAGAAAAGGTATTCCCAACCCTTCCATCGAGATTTACAAGAATGACATCCACTTCGTTACTTTGCTTATATCCATGCATCCAGCTCTTAAGGCCCATATAGGCTATGATAAAGTCTTGACGCACGATGGCATTGTAGGGGGATGGATAGGTGGTATTGGGCCCTAATGCAGATGTGCTATGGTAAAGCAGCGTACCGCTTTCATCCCCTTTGTACAAATTCACATCCACATAATTCGTATAGTCAGGGTGACTTGCCAGCGGTCCTCCGGAAGAGTTTTTGCTCATCTGGATGGTATTACCGGATTGACCTATCAGGTAAGCTTGCGCAATCGCATACTGATTTACCCGGAACTCCACATCGGTCGCTACCACGCAGGGATCACCGGCACTTTTTGCCAGGCTTAATTCCCTCAGCCTGTAAATGAGTTCATTTCCCGCTACAGATGTGTTGCGCCGGCCAATGCCTCCGGTTCGGGTAATTGTCACAGTCCCTGTGCCTGTGTCACTGGCAATGGCCAGGGGCTGATTCAAAGCAATAAGTATGTCGGGATCTCCATTGGATGGCCTTTCATATACATCCATGACAGGTATGGCTGCAAGCATCGCACTTCCATTGAAAGGAGCTATCCCAAACTTATCCCAGCTGATTTTGAATTCCGTCAGGGTTCCGGATTGATTCGATTCGACGATATCCAAAAATGTCAGATCGGCATCCTCGTACAAGCGGGAAGGGTCCGGCTCATATACATCCATTGTCTCTATATTGACAACAGACCCATCGGCATAGTGGTGGATGATATTGACCTGCACCTGGATCTCGCTGATCTCCGCATTCAGCAGATCAAGCAGGCTGCTTGCATAAATCGTGTCTCCCACATTGCTAAATATAGCCTGAAGGGCAGGCGGCAGGATCGCGACATCTATGGCGGCAAAGCTTGGGTCAACATACAAATTGTAGGTTGCTTCATAGGCTCCTCCGACGATATGCATGTTAATGATATATTGGTCACTTGCAGGGAGATAGCCCGGATCGTAGGTTGATGGACTTGAGTTATCCGAAAATGTCCATGAGATCGGGTCTGAAACACCAGCCTCTCCAATTACAACGGTATTGCCAGGATATGCTTTTTCAGCTTCCGCAAGGAGAACCGATCCAGCGGCATCCGAAAACACACTCAATTTCGCAATGCTGCCGGAGGTAAATGCTGCTGAAATCTCGATATAGGGAGTAGATATTGGAACAATTGCCGAAAACAGATCAAAAGTGGCGTCTCCATCGGTATCAATCGCTAGCTGTATATAGGGGCCTGTTGATCCGGCAGGGTCAATTCTGTATGCTGTGCCTGTATGAATTGCCGATGCGATCAGCGCATCAGGCGTAATAACAGAGATGCTGATCGTTGCTGTATCGCCTACCGGAGGGAGGCCATCGTCTTGTATCGTATAGGCAAAAGCATATTGGCCATTTGCCTGCTCCGCCGGAGCAGAAGCCTGAAGGGTTCCGGAAACATTTCTCCATACCGCCAGGCCACTCGCTGTTGTGATGGCATAGCCAGGCCCATCTCCCAAAATAGCCTGGCCATCTACTTCCACTACTTGCTGTAAATCTCCATCCAGATCGTTGTCGTTTGACAACACATCCAATTCAGACCCAGCCGGGTTTCCGGCATAAATTGCTACAGCGGAGAAGGTATCATCTACAGCATCTGTGGTGTTTGGCAGAAAGGAAAGCATAGAGGGCGTTGCTGCCGGGATCCATACCCCATCGGTATAGGTGTGTAGCACCTGCAGGGAGAAATCCAGGCGGTCAATTCCCCTTAGCAGTAAATCCTCGTTGCTCTCGATATTAAATCCCGATGCATCAGAGGACAGAAAAGGCAAGGATGAGCAATCCGGAATTTGACCTTCAATCCAGTTGATTACAACATTTGAAACAGGACCGCCCTCAACCACATCTATACTCAGCTGAAATTGATCTTTTCCAGGGATATATATCTGTCCATTGCTGCCAGGAATGGCATCTGGGCTTGCATTGGAGAAATTTACACGGATAACAGATGAGGGATCCGCAGGAGGGACAAGGGCTAGTGAAGGCGTAGGCACACGTTTTATGTCAAAAGAAAGCGGAGATGCGGGATAATCCTCCAGAGATGAAAACGTATAGGCGATCAGGTAATGTCCATTCGCAACCACAATGCCCGAGTCAATGATGTTTGCACCTGTATTTTCCTCTGATAAAGACAGGTAATCAGGCCCTCCATCCTCATTGGTGTCTACCCCTACCGCTATATGGCCCCCACTCCCGGATGTCTCTATATTGGAGGTGCCTAAAACAAATCCAGCCACACGGGCCATCAGCTGGCCGTGTGACATATAGCGACACGCTGGACTTTGAAATGTTGAATTTCCTTGTAAAATCATGCAGATAGAATTAGTTCTTGCATTCGCCTAAGATGCGCCTATGGCTTGTTGGCAGACTGAGGGTTCTATAACTCAAACTCGTAATCATATACATACACACGGGAGGATCCCTCTTTTTGGAATAGCCGGAAGAGTACCCTCACTAAAAGAAGCAAGCCAACGGCAAGAAGCAATCCTCCCATGTATATAAGTGTTCTGTTCATTAGCGGCTTAGTCGGACAACAGGAGTAATCAATTCGCTGTTGTCACGGCGGGCAATTGTGCTTTGCGCGCTGAGCGAAGGATGCCCAAGCAGCTGAGCTTCGGACTCATCAATCGGTTCGGTCCGAATGCCTGTATCCTGCGATGCTCCCCCACTCCCTGCTACAATTTCTGCTCCCCCCTGGTCAACCACCTTCCTGGCTTCTGAATCACCGGTGGTTAAACCGAGGACATAATTGATCGCAAAGAAGAGGATGATTGCCGCCGCGATGGCGATGACATAGGTCAGCCTGGAGGCTTTTTTCCTATACAAAATAAAAGCACTTAGCAATAGCCCAAACAGGCTAATGATAAAGGAAATGATTTGAGATTTTTTCATTTGATTGATCGTTCTTGGTGAAACTTAGGGTATCATCCCTGGCTGTATCAGGTGAGGGAAAATAAGGTTTGTTGATTGTTATCTTTGCTCAGGGTAAGAATGAATGAGTTCAGAGAGGTCTCGTTTTTACCCAGGGCAATAAAAAGCATTTGCTCTGTCTTCTTCCCAAACTTGCCATCGACTTTCAGCTTTTCGATCTGATTGGTTCCCGTTTGGAACTTAAGGACCATCTTGCCATCGACGAATAATTTGTCAAATCGTGACCGGATACTTTTTTCCCGGTCTATTATAGGATCCTGGTATCCTCCCAGAATCTTATTCATTTTAGGCAAATAAGCATTGAGCTGCTTTTGCAACTCTTCCGCTTCTGCCGAAAACGGACAGATGGTACTGATACACGTTTGCTTCAGGTTCTTTTCACCATTCAATGTCGAAGAAGACGCGCCTGCCTGCTCAGATGGGAGGGCTACTGTCGTCGGCTTCTCCACCGAGGGGACAGCAGCGCTACTACTCCGTTTTCGATACCACAGGAAGACTCCTATGCCAATCCCAAGGAAAGATGTCAGAAGGATGAGCCAGATATAATTTTTCATTTCAATGTAAATTTGAGGGTGAAATACAAAAGGATCAGCACGGCAGCCAGCGCAGCAATCAATACGAGCTGTTTGTTATCCAGCAGCAGGTCAACCTCTGTTTTGATAGCTTCACTTGGCACCAGACTATCCACTATGTTTTGAAGTAGATTCATTTCAGATAAATTGGCCGACTGTTACAGAGGCCTGAGTTATGCCGGGATTTGCTTTCACAAATGTGACTATGGCATCTCGCAGGCTTTGATTGATGATTACCTGGTATCCATCGGGCTTGATGTTGTAGCCCTTAAACCAGGCATACATAGCGCGCCAATAGGGAGGAATCAACGTATTTCGTTGATCATGGTCATCTAAATGAGAAAGGAACAAATCTCCTGCTGCTGTCCACATTTTGTCATCATCGGTCTTTTTCGTCCAATCGCCGAGGCTTTCTCGAAATCCGTCCCAACTATCCTGTGTGGATTGCTCAGAGCCTTTTGAATCCAGGAGACTCATCGTTCCGTCTGTTTTTTTCTTCCGGATAAGCAGATACAGGATAATGGCCACGACCAGGATGGTCATGCCAATCCAGAACTTTCTGTTTTTAAGTACCTTTTTCATGTTATTTCAGGCTTTTGTAAAGGATGATCCCAAGAAGGGAAACTGCCACAATCCCCACAGCAATCAATGCAATGGAAATGAAGCTGGAAGAAGAAGCTGACTGCGCGGGGCCAGGATTTTGAATATTCGAATGGGGCAGCTGGCCATTTCCATTGATGATTGTTGTGGCAATACCGCCTAATCCCAATAACAAATCGGAGACAGAATTGAAATCCACCCCATCCCAGAAACCTCCGGGAGAGGTAGAACTTTTTCCGTTGTCGCTGACAATTACGCCCGCATCCCCTTCAAAACTGAAACCCTGTCTGGCCAAATTGGAAGTGGGTGTCCGGGCTTCTTCCACATACCCCAAAAGGCTATTGAGCTGATTTTCGGACAAATTACCTGCCTTGGATCCAACGGCAAGGGCTGCATTTCGGATCTCCTTGCTGCTTGCATATTTGAGGCTGATGTTTTTGTCTAATTTCGCGGAACCGGCAAGGGTTTTGGCATAAAGCAGACGGCCTTGCGGCCAGAGGTTTGCCGATCTCTCAAGGGCTTCAAGCATGGATGCCGCATCGGGAGAGACATTCGGGAGGACAGCTCCACCCAGTCTTGCCTTTGCATATCCATCCTGAATGTATGCGTAAGTCCACCCACTCGCATAGGTGGCAATAAATGATAAAAGGGAACTGGCTTGATCCATGTGCTTTGAGATTAAGGGTTAAATGACAAGCAGGTACTATCTGTACCTGCTTGTCGAATGTTTTCGCACAAAGGGATTAGCCGTGATTGTTGGGGTCGTACCAGGCAGACTGCGCAAAGAATGGCACAGAGAACTCGAATTCAATATAGGTTCCTGCCTTCAGCGTCTCCAGGACAAGAGCCTGTTGCTCCGCAACAAAAAGAAGCTCCGAATCTTCAATCACATGATTGAAGGTAGAGGGGGAACCATTGGGATGCTCCCACTTGTCATCCAGGTTGATGCGCTTGATGATCTGCAAATCCATGCTCGGCTTCTGGCTGTACTGCAGCAGGCGGTTGCCTACCATATTGTCTTCGCTGTTTGTCCGGACGGCCATCCGGCCGAGGCGGGTAGCGGTGTGGGCAAAACGCGCAGAGACCTGAGAATACGCGCCATCAGAGGTTCCTCGGGGGCTGTACACATTGCCACCACCAAAGTCAATACTCATCGACACATCAGGCAAAGAGACCACGATGCTATCGAAGAAAGCATTCAGGTCAAAATCTGCATTCAGCCCAATAAAGCCAGGGATGACGGGCAAATTCTGATAATCGTCGGCACCACCATTGGTGATGCGCATCCTGAACTTTTCACCCGCAGCCGGGTCAACGTGGGCAAGAAAAGAATTGTTAAGGCTTCCGCCTGTACCAACAGAAGTGTTGGCATTACCCGGAGTAACCACGGGTGTCATGAGCTGGGGGGTTCCATTGGTCATATAGTTCCTTTTTTTGTGATACCTGGCACGATGGCCTTGATCCTTGTTTGTAAGCCTATATAAGTCCAAATACTGCTCCGAGCCTGGCCTAAGTTGATGCATTTAGAGGTGGATTGATATATTTGGGGGGTGGTGGTGACCGGATTTTGGTGAGTTTCCGGAAAAATGGAAATAAAGCCTGGTTCTTGTCTCCCCTGCATACCGAAACAAAGCCCAGCTTCAAAGTAACCGTTTCTAAAAACACTTGGTACGACTTCGGAATGGGAAAAGGAGGAAATATTCTTGATCGGCTGATGGTAATAGAAAATTTAGATTTGTCAGGAGTATTGGCTTACCTCGATAGAACAAGTTTTAAACACTCCCAAGCGCTCCGATCATCCTTAGCCACTCCCCTACCCAGATAAATGAAATTTTTATGCCCTTCAAGAAGGGCCTATTAGTAATGTTCGGTTCAAAACATTCGCCATTTGAATGTAAGTTTTTCTGGTTTTTGATGTGAAACTGACTCCCGATTACTCTCTCTATACCCTGGATAACCTTCTTTCACCTGATTAGGGGTTGTAAGAATTATCTCCAAAACAGGCAGCCTCCTAAAATCAAAATCTCTACTTTTATTTTAGTCCAAAAAATATCCAATTCCAAGCTAATTATGTTGCACAACTTTTATTTTTTAACCCTTTTAACCAATTCCCAAACCATGAAGAATCAATTCTTAATGGGGGCTTTATTTTTAGCCCTTACTTCCCTATTTTGTACATCCTCAAAAGCTCAAGGTAGTTCACCTCCAGATACAGCTAGAGCAGCAGAGATATTTAGTCATATGGTAGCAATGGATACATCCTATTGGGCTATCAAAGAAATGGCTGATACCTATATTGAAGCTTTTCCAGATTCGGGGAGTTTTTCGAAACGATATTGGAGATGGAATTATTTCTGGAAAAATCGTATTGATTCAACGGGTGATTTCACTAAGCCTCTTGAAAACATGGCTGCATTTAGAGCAGCAAATGGCGGGACCACCTTATGCAGCGGAGCAGGTAATTGGACGCAGTTAGGGCCTGTTGTTCCAAACTTTAAGCAGTCAGGTATTATTGTAAGTGTTTATAGCCCACCACATCATCCTGATATCATTTATGCGGGTTCTAATACTGGAGGGTTGTGGAAAACAACAAATGGGGGATTCCATTGGGAGTGTAAGACAGATGTATTAGGAATGCCAGGTATGGGGGTGAACTCAATAATTGGGCACCCTGATATTGATAGTTTTAATGTCATTTTTATTGCGACTGGATTTGCTACTGAATTTTATACTTCTTATGGATTAGGGGTTTTTAAAAGTCTAGATGGCGGAGACAGTTGGAGAGATACAGAATTAATAGCTGGAGGGCCTCATTCAGGGACGATATACCATAAGTTACTTCGTAATCCACAAAACTCTAATGTTATTTATGCTATTTCAGACAAGAAAGTACACCAATCTATTAATAATGGGGAAAATTGGACTATTATTGCTCAAGGCAACCACAAGCCAGGGCAGCCTGCTCCAACCCCAAATGTAGTCCTTGCGAGTAGTGAAGGGTTTAGACAGATAGAAATCTTACCTAGTGACCCAGACATAATCATCGTTTCATCAGCCATGGTTTGGAAAAAGCGCGCACAATTATGGACATTCCATAATACAAGTCAAACATGGACAAACATAACCCCCACCAAAATGGATGCACAGGGTAATATTATTTCAATCTTTTGTGAAAATTACAACCTTGCAGTGACGGACAAAGACCTGCATGCTGTATATATGACTTCTTTAGAATTTGATCATCCTAATCCTGATGACAAGGACCCTAATTTCCCTGGAGGAAGAGTTCCTACAGACAACCATACCATCCTAAGAAAAATAGACTTTTCTGTTACACCTCCATCAACAACTATAGTAAATGGGGATATGGTAGCTACATCAAATGGATTCGGTAATAGAAGCGTATTGAGACAAGAATTTTTGAGGCCTGTGTTTAGAATAAGTCCAGTGAATAAAAATGTAATGCTTGTAGGAGGGAATGTGATGTTTAGGTCTACAGATGGAGGACAAAGTTTTTTCCGTGTAACTCAATATGACGCATCCAGTTCTTTCTTCTCAACTCATGCGGATATTAGGGCAATTCAATTTTATGGAACCACAGGTGATACTATAATAATGGGAGATGATGGAGGTGTCGGAAGAAGTGAAAATGGAGGGGCAGGTGGGACATGGAGGAATCTTAATAATAGAAACCAAACGCCAACTCCTTCCCCAACGAATTCCCCCTTAATTGTTTCTCAAGTATTCTATTTGGCAAATTCTTCCAGTAGACCTGGGGTCATTTTCGGCGGCCTTCAAGATAATGGAACTATGGAGTTGGAAAATGGGAGTTGGGAACATGTTGTTGATGGAGATGGTGGGGAATGTATTATAGATTATGTAAATGATGAGATCATTTATGCAAGATCAAATGAGTTCCTTCTCCAGAGGGTTAGCAATACAGGTACTTTTGGAGATATACATAAAACTGGCAGTGGCACAAGTGTATTTGATGGGTTCATACTAGACCAAAGCAAACAAGATCATTTTGATATCTTTATTGCAAGGAATAAAAATCTTAAGAAACTAAGAACAAATCCAAACAGGGCATCTGCTAATACTATAAATAACACTAATTTATCGCTTGCAGATGGAGAAGCAATTACAACTTTTTCTGTTGCACCTTCGAATTCTGATATCATTTATGTGGGTATAAATAAAGGAACAGAGAAGATTCATAAATCTGTAGATGGGGGAGATAATTTTAGTAAGCTAGGCTTTAGCAAAGGGGACGCAGTAACAAGTATTGCTATTGATCCAGAGGATGCTGATCGGCTATGGGTCAGCATTGTACTTTCCCATCATGATGCGGTACAGCATTCTAATGATGGAGGCATAACATTCTCTCCGTTTGGAGCAGGATTTCCACATGTTCCTGTTACCTCGCTTGAGTATCAAAAAGGTTCAAACGATGTTATCTACGCAGGGACAGATGTTGGCGTATATCGCTATGACCCTACAACTGAAACAAACTATGACCCAAATACAGGAAGAGGCACAATTGGCACAGGCACTTGGGAATGCTTCAATGGCACCGCGCCAAATAACATCCCACCAACTATTGTCACTGATATAGAAATAGACTACTGCCAGGGACTCATCCATGTTTCTACATTTGGTCGAGGTATCTGGGAGTCTCCTTTGCCTCCAATAGACGAATGGGTCATCAGCCAAAATACAACGATTGAAGCAGGAATGGTAACCAGTATCAATAATGACATTGTAGTTCCTCCAGGCAAGAGATTGACTATTTTAGGCAAATTGAATATGGGTGAAGGTACTCACATTAAGGTGAAATATGGAGGAGAACTGATTATTGATGGTGGAATTATTACAAATGAGTGTGGACTAACTTGGGAGGGGATTGATGTAGAGGGAACTGCTTATCAACCTCAATCTGGACCAGGGTCGCTTACGTTTCCTAATAGCCTACACGGAAAAGTAATCCTAAAAAATGGTGCAATAATAGAACATGCCAAAAATGCCATTACTACTCGTGGAAATTCAGCTATTATTTGGACTGCGGGCGGAATTATTCAAGCAGAAGATGGGGTTTTTAGAAATAACAGACGAGACATCGAATTCCTAGAATACAAAACGCAGTCCAATATTAGCTATTTTGAGAACTGTAATTTCTTAGTTAATAATGATTACAGGTTCTCAATAGTTAAGCCAAGAGTGACATTATGGGGAGTACGAGGGGTTGATTTTATAGCATGTAATTTTGAAATACTCAATTCCAATTTTATGTATCAAGGTGATGGGATTTTTTCTATAGATGCAGGTTATACGGTTGAGGCTGAATGTTCTGGCAACTATACACCAACCGGGTGCCTTCCTGGTACACCTTCGACCTTTAAAAATCTTAAAAATGGTATTCATGCTACCCGGTCACGAGGTTCCCAATTTCAAATTATTGTTGATGCTAGTACATTTGAAAATAATAGGTATGGCATTATTTCCAATAATATGTTTGATCCCCAGATAACAAGAAACAATTTTATCATTGGAGGAGCCAATGTTGGTACCCCAACGGCAAATGCAGGTCTACTCATAACTACTGGCTCTTCATATAGAGTGGAAGAAAATACCTTTACAGGTATTTCTTTAAGCCAACCGATTTCAATTGGGACTTATATAGTTGACACGAAGGATAGAGAGAATCAAATATATAAAAACACATTCTCCAATTTATTTGCAGCTAATTTAGCTGCCAGAGACAATAGAAGCACAACAGGTGCAAATACAGATTCTAAAGGGTTACAGTATTTGTGTAATACGCAATCGAATGATATTTATGACATAGCTGTAAGTAACGGGGCAGGGATTCGTTTTCATCAAGGTACTCCATCACCAAACGGTTTGACTTTTGGAAAGGCCTCTCAAAATACTTACTCACGAAACGGAACTCTTGAAAGCGACTTTTATAATCATGCGAACAATCCAATTCATGAGTTCTATGACAACACTAATATTGCAACCATAGCCCAGGATGTCACTAATAGTTTCTACTCTCAAGAGGCTGGAGTTACAAGAACTTGTACTACAAAAGTAAATATTAGTCCAGGTGGTGGTCTCTCTGGTGGGGAAAAGGGAACCTTAATCCAGCAGTTTAACAGTAATAAGACAGAGCACCAAAACCTATATTTCATCTACCTTTCGCTTCTAGATGGAGGAGACACGGAGGTGCTCTTAGATAGTATCAATTATCAATGGGCTATAGATGCTTGGGAGTTGAGAGACAATCTGCTGGCAGAATCTCCAAATTTATCACTTGATGCCTTATGGGAAGCCGCTAATACAGGCATTTTGCCAGATGCTATGTTGATGGAGGTATTAGTAGCTAATATTGCAGCATGCCAAAATGATGAATTCTTTTATGCTTTAGCCAATGAGATTCCTAATCTTTTACCACAATATATGGTAGATATGCTGATTGGCGCACCAGAACCTCCGTCTTTGCGTCAAACATTGGAAGAAAAGATGGCTTATCATAGTTCTGCCTATTCTGATGCCGCCATATTAATTACTCATGACATTTTGCGAGACTCGGTTCCTGATTTGGATAGTTTAAGGCTTTGGTATGGCAACTTAGGCGGACTGCATGCTGCCTATCTAGTTGCTGAAAGTTATTTAGATGAAGGCGATGTGATTACAGCTCAAAGTTATATGAGTACGTTAACAAATTTGTTTGCCTATGCTGAAAAATACCCTGATCACCATACTGCATATGAGGACTTATTTAATCTGAAAATATTATTAGACGAGACAAATAGAAGTTGGGATAGCTTAACGACGTCTGAAATACAAGAACTTGAGACATTAGCAAACGAAGACAAAGGGGATGCAAGCGTACATGCTCAGAATATTTTGCGTTTCTTTTATGATCAAACATATGATATCCCTTTAATTCTTCCAGACTCTACAACTCCCCAACGAATGGCTAATCCTGCTTTTCAACTTGACCTAGTCTCTGATATTGAAATCAGAGCCTTTCCTAATCCTGCAAAAGATTATGTAACATTTGAATATCGCTATTCTGATCAGGAGTCTTCAGTAAGTATTTCTATTATGGATTTATCAGGAAGAACGATAAAAGAGCTTCCATTAAATAATGTTAAAGGACAAGTTCTTTGGGATACTCGTGAGCTTCCAGCAGGACAATATCTATATGTTTTAAAAAGCCAGGCTAAAGTACTCGCTTCTGGTCGAATCTCTATTCTGAAATAAATCTACTATTCCTCCAAACTGATTGAATCAGTTTGGAGGAATTTATAACCTTGTTATGAGATCAATAGCATTATTCCATTTATTTCTTCTGAGCGGTTTTTTCACCTTTTCTCAGACTTTATTTAATAAAGTATATACCTCAGATTCAAGTAATCTTTTGGGAACATATTTAGGATCAATCGTAGTTCTTGATTCATCCTATTATTTGACAGGTTTGACGGTGGATTTTTCTCCTGTTAAGCATAATGTAGGCCTGTTCTTAAAATTGGATTTAAACGGGAATAAAGTTCTTCAAAGAACCTATGGAGATTCTCAGAAGACTTTAGAGATGTGGAAAAATGGTTTGACTTATTCTAAAGATGGCTTTTTTCTAAAAACAGGCACGAACCGGGATCGTTCAATTTTCCTTATCAAGTTAGCTCCTAATGGTAATCTTAAATTTGTTAATAGCTATTCTTCTAACTCACCAAGCAATAGACTTCATGCTTGGGGGGGGCTAGCTCCAACACATGATAATGGATGGCTAATATCTGCCACAGAAATTCAAGGCTTTGATTATTCTCTCGTATTAATAAAAACAGATAGTAATGGGAATGAGGTAAGCCGTTGGGTATATGATGATCCTATTTTTAATTACGAAGGAAGCCAATTATTACCAGAATCTGACGGTGGATTCATTGTGAGTGCGTTTAGAAGCAAAGGCGATTTTACTATTGATCCAGCATATAGAGCCCAGACACATATTTTTAAAATTGATTCCCTGGGTAAGGTAATATGGAACTATTATACATCTACAGCAAGAAGAAGATTAGCCTGTGCCAGTACTACGAGAGCATCAGATGGAGGTCTAATCTTGGCGGGAACTGAACTCCTTCAAAAAATTGATCCATTAAATGGTATCATCAGCTATTTACCCAGAGGATATCTGCGAAAGATCAATTCTAGTCAGCAGTTTTTGTGGGAACGAGAACTAGGGGTAGAAGGATATTCCGATTTCAGTAAGGTAATTTTAAAAAACGGGGATTTATATGCTTTTGGAAGAAACCTTTCGCCTGATTCTACATTTAGGGGTGCCTGGATGGTAAAAATGGACGAAACTTGGGGCATTATAGATTTTGAGCGAGTAATAGGCAATGATATCGTACCCAGTGTGCCTAAATATAGATATTTGATTGATGTGGCTCCTACTCCTGATAATGGCTTTATTTTTTGTGGTTATATTGACTTAGTATGCCAAACTGGAGATAGCTGTCATCAATGGAGTTGGGTGGTCAAACTAGACTCCATGGGTTGTGTGGTTCCAGGTTGTCATACAGTAGGAATTGAAGATGAAATAACAGAAAAATATCCTGTGAGAGTATTTCCAAGTCCTGCACAGGATCGAATATCTTTCCAATGGGATACTAGAAAGTATTTTCAGTCATTGGCTATTTATGATACTTGGGGAAAACAGGTGGCTTATGCAGAAATCGATTCTGGCTCATCTGCTTATGAATTACAGCTGACTGGCTTCTCACCAGGTGTATATATTTATCGTTTAAAGACTAAGGATGGTGAGGAATTGAGTGGTAAATTTGTTAAACATTGAAAAACAAGATAGTATGAATTATTTGTTTTTTGTTTTCGTCTTATTGGCATGCTTTTCAGTTGAAAACCTATCAGCCCAGGCAGGGACGCCGGATAGTACATTTGCTGATCAAGGCATTTACGATGAAGTTTCCCAGGCTGGCAGCATCGTTTCGATCATGCCAAAGCAAAACGGAGAAATTATCTGTTTTACACGAGAGGACCCGACAGGGTTTTCTGTTGTTAACTTCACTAGTAATGGCATCTTTTACTTTGATAGGGGAATATATATCCCACAATATCAAGATCCGCCTTGGGGAGTTGAAGATGTTATCGAAATCCCTGGTGGAAATTATCTGGGAGCAGGAACTTATAACCATATGGGAAGTATCTTTAAGTTTCTTCCCATAGGTAGTGTTGATACAAGTTTTGGAGATGATGGACATATAGATTTTACCTTTACCAGCGAATTGGAGGAGATTGTTGTTCAAAAAAATGATAATATTTTAGGCTTGATAACGGATAATAATTTCACACTTTTTCGCCTCCAGCCACCAAACTATCAATTGGACTCCACATTTGGCACAAATGGGCTGATGCCTATCAACCTACCTTCAGGTTCTTCTCCAAGTTACAAGATCACCACGCAGAGGAATGGGAAAATCCTATATGGTGCCTCTCTCGGCAAAAAGGCTATGATCTATCGATACACGCCTAATGGCGCAATAGATAATAACTTTGGCACTTCTGGTGTATCCGAAATCGAAATTCCAGCTCAGGTAACTAATGCAAGAGTCATAATATTGGAACAAAAAGCAGGAAAAATCCTTGCACTCACCAAGTATCAGGATACCACAATCCTTTTCCGCTTAAATGATGATGCTTCTTTGGACTCTACTTTTGGAATAAATGGATTTGTATCGCTTTATGATAGTTCCAAATATGTAGTTCAGTCATCTGATATGCAAGTCCAAGCAGATGGGAAAATCTTAGTTCTAGGAAAATTTATTCAACCCAATCGACCTGATAACTGGCTGGGAGTCCAAAGACTCAACGCTAATGGAAAAAAAGACTCCACTTTTGGAGACAATTCAGTAGCTGAAGTGGTATTTTACAATGAGATAACCCCCAAAGATATTATCCTACTTCCAGACGGAAAAATCCTGCTAAGTGCCGAATCGAATCTAGGTTCACCTATCTTTTGGGAGTATTTGGTAATGGTCAGGTTTTTATCTGGTTTAAACTTGGGCATATTAGATTTCACAGAAGACATTTCTGCTCCATATATCTACCCCAATCCTATCCAATCATCTTCCACACTCTCCTTTTTCCTTCAACATCCTGAAACCTTATCCATTGATCTTTTCAATCTTCAAGGACAAAAAGTAAAGTCTTTTGTCAATCAAAAATACTTCACCCCAGGAGAACATAAAGTGGATTTATCCTTCGATGATATTTCCACCACAGGCTATTATCTGCTAAGAATCAACAATGGGAAACAGCTAGTTGGAATTAGGGTGTTAAAGAGATAAACTTCCCCTTTGGGCAGGCAGAAAGCCAGGGAGAATATCGACCCCTATTTTACATATAATACAACACCAAACTTATCCCAACCAAAACACCCAACCTAACAGCCCACAACACCCCACCAAAAATCAGCGCCTTATCCGGATCCAGAACCATGAACTTTTCCTTCAGCACAAGAGCGGATCCTGCTCTGCTGATGCGCTTGAGCTGTGACTCCAGGGTATGATTGAGTGGTGGATTCAAGACGGGGACGTGCCAGGACTGGAAGCATTTCGCCCAGCCTGGGCTTAGGGGTTTTCCGTAGTGGTACATCAACAGTTGCCTTCTGGCGTCATTGTATCTATTGTGGAATGCTGCTTCGAAGTCCTCTGTCACACCATTTAGCGCAGTGATTGTTCGGGTGTCAACGGTTCCTGTTATGTTGATTTGGTGGCCATAACATTTGCAAAGGCATTGGAGTATGGAGATGGCATAGTCGCCTATGTGGTTATAGGCATCCATCAGGCAGTTGGCTACCATCTGACTTTTTATTGACTGCCCTTTTATGGGCAGCCAGCAAAAGGCGTGATGGATGCTGGCCGCTTCCTCAAAGTCCATTCGATGCAACTCTTCTCTTCGTGGTGTTTCCCCGATTGCCGTTGCGTATTCCTGGGCGGATATGCCCCATGCGCTGCCCATGAGCATACCGTCTACATAGTGTGAAGGATTATTCAGGTCACAGTGGAAGTGCCGTTGCTCTTCCCCGCCATAATTTTCAACCTGGCTCTCCATCAGGAAGTCCAGGGCATCATAAAAATCAGCCATATTTTAGGTATTTGAGCATCTATGGAGTGATAAGGGCATCAAGAGGGGTATGAACTTCAACTGTCAGGTTGTAGTAGTTGTCATTTATGCTTTTAATTGGGCGGTTTTCAACCAGCTTCCAGGTTTTTTGTAGCTTTTGATAGAGTTTGGGATTTAGCCGATCCTTGAATCGTTCCGATAAGGGGCCACCTTCTTTGAATTTGACAATGTAGTGACACATTTCCATCACCTCAATCGGTATGCGAAAGTTGTTGTGAAAACACATCACCAGGTCAAGGCCGTAATGGGTCAATTCATACATGAGCGCGCGTAGTTCCCGGGAAAGTTGATTGACTTCTTTGGAGGTGGCATCTGTGACAACAACCATGCTGTTTCGGACATTGTCTTTCAAAAAGGTAAGGAATTCAGCATAAGGTACCTGGTAGGAAATGCGGAATTTGTCAATGTAGTAGCGACCATTCGATGAATGGGTTGCTGTTGGTTGCAGGTTTCCGTTCTGATCATTTTTGAAAACATTTGCAATAACTACCTCACTTCCTTGCTTTCGAAGCACGGGTCCCTGAATCAATGTCCCGTCATGTTTGCGGAAGCTTACAAAGTCGCCAGGGTGCAAATCCTTTGCCTGCAAAAAAAGGCCAGGCTTGTACTGCGACAAATCCCGAATTACCGGCAAGCCTCGCAAGGTTGCATCATCAGGGTTGTCGTAGACAAGCACTGGCTGTGTTGACTGATAAATCAGTTTCTTGGCAAGGGTAGATTTCCCGCAACGCTGCTGACCGATCACAACTGTGAATATGCGTTGTTTTCGGCTCATCCCATTCCAAGGTATTCCTGCTGCATTTCAACATGGAAATTGATCAGGTTTCTCAATTTGTCGAGCTGGTCTGCTGGGTATTGGTTTTGGAAGGCTTTGAAGATTCGGTTGTAGGCTACTTCGCCTTTCTGCCCGCCTTTTTTGACCCGGTTCTCATAAACGATATAATCCATATCATCTATATCCGCCAAAAAAACCAACTCCCCTACCCTATTTTCTTTCATGATGATCCCATTGCCCGCGAGGCCGGTGCTTCCTTTCCAGTCAATGGGTGGATAGCAATATTTCCCTTCATCATCCATGAGGTATTTGTCTCTGTTCGCGGCTCTGTTTTTCCCGGGTGTTTCCCCTATTCTATATAGGGATTTTCTCTGAGGCTGTGGCGAATTCGGCTTGACGGGTTTCCTCAGCTTTAGTCCCCCGGATGAAGTTTTTTGGGGTATGGGAGGCGAAGCCATCCTGCCCTGCTGCTGTTGGGGGTGAATCCCTCTGGATTGAACAGAATTGTTGTTTGGCATATAGCTTTCCCGCTGCTCTTCAAGCTTTTCTTTGAGTAAAGCTATTTCTTCTTCCTTTGCCTTTATTTCTTTTTCCTTTGCTTCCTGGGCCTTTTTATCCTTCCAAATGATGGCGATCGTACTCACACACCAGACCAGGTAAACCAATACGCCGGCATAGAAAAACACTTCATCGGAGAAGATGTTGCGGCGCTTAGCGATTACAGGCTTCATGACTTGCATCAGGAAACCCTTCAGCTCATCATCCATCCTGGTGCGCGGGTCATCCCATTCCTTTGTTATTGCCCATGCACCAAATTTGGGAGGCAGACTCATGGCGTAGAGGGCCATCTGGGCCTGTGCCTCCATCGTTTCCCCGATATTATCGGTCCGCTTGATCTTGTGATCCATTTTGGGTCCCGCTTCTTCAGCCGGACCAGCAGTCGGCTGGTGGTTATCTCCTTCCGAATCTTCGTATCCGGGCATTTCCCGGATGATCGGTCCCTGGCCACTTTCCTTTGCCGGAGATTTTAAGTGGGAAAGCCAGTCGTCTGTAGATACGTTTACACCCGCATCGTCATGCTGGTGTATCGTTTGCGCAGGATTCTCCCCTTTCATGCCGGGCTGGCTTGGGTCCGTAACCGGGTCATGTAATTGTTCTGTTTTGTCTGACATAGGGCTTCGATTAGGGTTTAAAAAAGCTATTTAACTCACTCAGGCTTCGATCTTCTGTGCTAAGGATTTCGCCAGTCGCCATTTCCTTTTTGACAATTTTACATTTCATGCTCAATGGCTCCCCCTGGCTATCCATCATCGAGCGGATCATGTTAAAAATAGCTGTCTCAAGGTCAGATTCTTCTGATTTTACCATTTCCGCTAATTGAGGATATATTTTCGAATTATACTCCGGGTTCTTATTGAGTGATTCCATTCTTTCGAAGAAGCTGGCATCATTCTCAATTGAGATAATAAGCTCGTATTTCCCTCCTTGCTTATGCTCATACATAAGAAGCTGCTGCATGATCAGCGGTTCAAAAATGACATAATACTTTCCCAAAAAAGCCCTTCCATAGGCTTTCCTCGCATCCTGGTCGTCCTTTTTGAATTTCATGAAATGCATGGCATCTCCAACCAGCTCCTTTGCATCAAGTTTTTTAAGTGCCCTGGGACAATTGTCTTCCTGCTGGAATTTGGTCAGCTGGCCAGCGATCAGTTTATCCAGACCCATGCTCATCAGGCCTTTTATTAATCCTTCCGATAGGTTACTCATTGTCTCTTATGTATTTGTAGTATTTGACATATTTTGTGTTGGGGCTACCTGAGGGCGACGCCATAAAGGTTTCAAGTTTGAAACCTGCCTCGCGGGCCGTCACGATGGATCGCTCTATCATGTGGTTGCTCATCGCGCGTTCTCCATATTCCACCAAAGCCTTTTCCCGAATCTGTTTTCGAGACAACATCCTTCCCGCACTCTCCATCAGGATCAGTAACACAAGAAAAGGTCTTGTATCTTTCCCTTTGTAGGTCTTGGGTTCATCCCGGATGATGGGATAGATAGGCATAGGCTTGCGCTTTTGTAGTGATTGGAAATGGGTCATCGCGTACTTATTCATAGTCGAGGATCGCCCCGCTCATCTCGTTCTGTAGCACCCACACCAAGCTGTGAAGCAAGTCCTCATGATCTACCACTTCTGTGTGAAAACAGTCCTGGCCGTGCTCGTCGAAATAGATGAGCTGGTATTCACAAAGCTCGTGGAATTCATCCACGCATTCCGAAAGCTGCTTCCAGCAAGGGAAGCTCTCCGGCTCCTCTTCCAACTCATAGACCGGTAAGCCCATATACTCGCCGGTGATAATCTGAATCTGCTCCAGCAGATAATCTGCCGGCGCTTCAATGCTGTCGCCGATATGTACCTGATCGGCGCTGTGGATGGTGAATTGATGCAGCCCTCGCTGCGTGGGGAGAAGTTCGATTCGGGCATTCATGGCTTGGGACTTGGGTTTCATTTTTGAAAAGCCGCCGCTACCGCCCCCCGGCAGGGTGAGTGCCGGGAGGACGGTAAGTGGAGATGAGAGAAACAATGGGGAGTAGGACGACATATTTGCAGCGGCTTAGTGCTGGAGATATGTATTCAAATGGGGTGCCTGGGTGGGGTGGGTTTGGATGGTTTGGATTTTTTGGAAAAAGAGATCGGTTTTTAATTCATATTTGAAACATAAAAAGGATTTTTTTCGTTTTCGTGTAAAAATTACATATTTATGTATTCTATTGCAATTGCAATCATAGTCTTTGAAGATCAATATCTTTTCCTCAAAAAGAAAATTGATAAAAACACAGAATATTCCCTTTGGAATCATGAATTCAAAGGTCACATTGGACTTAACTTCGATTACACTTCTTTTCGAGAAAATCTTGAAAGATTCCTGGGTATTGATTTGAAAGACTCCCACTTCACTTTTATTAGAGAGGCGGGCTGGGAAAATGAAAACAAACCACATACAAGTCTCTATAAACTTGAGTTAACAAAAGAAGAAAAAGAAGTAGTTTCCGAAAAAATTAAAGAAGATCATGAATGGCTTCCCCTTGATAAGATCAATTTAGTACTTGAGAAACCGGTCAAGAAGCATTGGAACTCTACTCAAATAGAAGTAATCCAGAGTTTTAATTTTTTGGTTAAAAAACCTGACCTTACTCCAAGTTTCATTTCTGATATTGAATTGATTCACCGAGCTAACTCCCAAAATAAGCTTGTAATTTTTGCTGGGGCTGGGGTGTCCCTTGACTCAGGTGTTCCATCTTGGGGTACTTTAGTAAATATGCTTCACAATGAATTAGGAGAAGAAAAATTGGAGCCTGACTATATGATCTCTCCACAACTTTTTTTTCATAGCAGGGACAAAAAAGAATACAATGAGAAAATAAGGGAAATACTAAAATATAATAAGGTAAAGCCCAATCCGATTCATGACAAAATTCTTGATTTAGAGCCCCTTCATATCATTACCACTAATTTTGATGACTTATTAGAACAAGCCCAACAGGCCAAAAACAAAACCTATCAAATCATAAAAAGAGATTCCCATTTACCTTATTCTCAATCCCATCAATTACTTGTAAAAATGCATGGAGATTTAGAAGAATTGAATATGGTATTAAAGGAAGATGATTACCTAGATTATTCTAAAAATTTCCCTCTGACTGAAGCTCTTGTCAGATTTGTTTTTGCATCAAAATTAGTTCTGTTTGTTGGTTTTTCATTCTCAGATCCAAATCTAAAACAGATTCTAAAAAGGGTTAGAAATGTGTTAAGAGAAGATTTCCAACCTGCTTATCTCTTTACTTTAGAAAAGCCCTCATTCATTCAAAGAGAATATTTTAAGAAAAAAGGAATCAGAATTATTCCCTATGATCCTAATATCGAGCATTATTTAACCTTAACAAATCAAATTACATTCCCTCGATCATTAAGTCAAAAAGGGCAGCAAACATTTAATTTCCTTAATTTGATTTCAGTTTATGATCCATTAGCATTTAGCCCTTTTTCTCCACACATCATCCAACAACTTTATAATTCTATTTCTCGGTTTGATAGTTTACCCTCCATCCCCCCTCAAAAACTTAAAGATTTTTATCCTTTCAATGTAAACCCAACATCTTATAAGGCAGATATCAGTCTTTCTGAATTCAGCGAGTTTCATTTGAGCACCAAAAATGAAGAGTTAATTCGCCTATTAGGTAAGCTTAAAAATTCCCAAAACAAAATTATAATCCAAAATAATGAAATAAAATCCATTGACCAAAATTGGAAAGAAAACTCTCCCCAAAAACCTAAAAACTGGGAACCTATGCTGGTCAAGGTCTTCCAAAAATTATCAAATAGTGCAGCAATGTGCATTCAACGAAAAGATGACCGTTCAGAAAAAACTAATCATCATAGAATCGTCTTTGAAGGAGAGTTACCTAAATGTAATTGTAGAAATTGTCAATTTGACAGATTTGAAATAGAATCATTACTTCTTCATATCAATGATAGAAACGAATTTGCTGAAAATGACCTACTTGAACTTCTTATTACTGGTTTTACCCAATATAAAATTGGAGATTTCCTTAACGCATATTATTCTTTTGAAAAACTAGTCAAACTAAGTTCAGACAAAGAAGATTTTATTACTGCATTTCTCGCTTATTACAATTTGCAAATTGTAATAAGCTTAGCTATTCGAGAAACCCAAAAAATTGAAGAAAAAAAGAGAATTGCAATGCAAAATCGACTCAAAATGAATTTGAGTGACAAAATCCAGATTCCAATTGATAAGGATGTAGAGAATGTACTTGAATCTATTAAAGATAAAGAATTAGAAAAAGAGATTACTTCAAAAATTAACACTGGGCTAGAGAAAATTGCCAAAAACTATCGCTTTCACAAAAAGAATAGTAAAAACTATTCTTCAGGATCCGTAGATGGTAGCTGGCAAACTGTTTGGGATTCTTTTATCCTCTTAAAACATCATTATCGACAAAATAACCTCCTTGACATTGAATTATGGAATTTCAGACAATTGACGAGAAAAGTCTGGACTTCATTGGTTACAAGCTATTCAATTCCTAGGTATGAACATAGATTAAGAGTTTTCAATGGCAGCATGATTTTAGAAGTAATTAAGATTCTTGAGCCGACGGAAATGGATGAACCATTAAAAGAGTTTGACATAAAAACGCTCAAAATTGATGACTTAACATCAATTCTTGATCCATTAGAAAATTTCCTTAACTCAAGTATCCGCCAATCAACATTTTGGGGTAAAAGCTACCACCCTAGAGGTATTTTTGAGGCACAGTTAAATGAAAGTTGGTACTTTAAGTCAAAGTGCAGAAAATGGCTCAACAACTTTCTCATAGTACTTTCATATTTGGATATATCAGAAGAATTCTCTGAGCAAATGGAAGAGATTTTACTCAAAATCGTCCACTACTTTTCCTTTTACAACCATGGTACAGACGCTCCTGGACATGATTTTCTTCGGCTTTTGCTAAAGCGCCATTTTCATTTTCTAAGAGAAGAAGATATTCAGGAACTAATAAAATACAGCCTATTAAATAAAAACTATAATTATGACATAATCCCACAAATATCGACCGAGATTCAAAAACATTTCCCTGATTACAAGATTACAGAGAAGCATCTTTCGCACTCAATTGTGAATTATTCTCTTCCCAATCACCAGGAACTTAATAATTTGATCTCCATTATTCCATACCAAAAATTCTTAGATGAAGATTATCAAAATATTCTAAGGCAGAAGGTAACTACTGGTCTGTCAAGTCTTAATTTTCGGGTAGACCGATTTTAATTTGATCCTTGCGTCATCAATTTTCATCTGCCAATCAACACCTCTTTGTGTTTGATTTATGTCCGTAGCCCATGCTTTTATTTCCTG
>JAUIKE010000107.1 GCA_030430845.1 Bacteroidia bacterium
TGGATACTGGAAGATAGTTTGGCCTTTGTTGTAAAAACAGCGAATGATCAGCTGTATAAGTTAGTCTTTATTGACTTCGAAGGGTCCGGCACCGGAGTGGCTACTTTCCAAAAAAGTGCGCTGGGAATGCTGACCAATACACGCGAGGAGAACAGCGTATTCGAGGGGATTAATGTATACCCCAATCCGATTGTCCGAGACCTGACGCTTACTTTTTCCTTAAAAAAGGCTCAGAAAAGAGTACAACTGAATCTTTTCAATACTGCCGGACAGCGTGTGTGGGCCATTACAACAGATGGAGTAGAAGGTTTGAATTCTTTGAGTTTCAGTTTGCCTCAATTGCCGAAAGGTATGTATGCATTGAACATCCGCTCGGAGGCTTACCAGGTCACTCATCCGGTAATTATTAACTGACCTTACGCAGCGCAGCGACACATGGAACATTTTTTCAAAAGCGCGTAACATCAGTTATTAAATAAAACATCAAAACAACAATCATGCTAAATAAAATCATTCCCTTTCTTTTGTTTTTTGGCGGATTTTTATTCCTCACAGCCTGCCAGCAGGAGGGCGCTTCCGGTGATGCTTCAACTGCAAGCTCGAACGAATACGAACGCGTCGTTTCCCTGTCAGGCTCTATTACCGAAACTCTCTTTACACTGGGACATGGAGATAAAGTCGTAGGCATTGACGTAACCAGTACCTACCCGGCAGATCAACTGGGTGATGTTCCTCGCCTGGGGCACGTTCGCAATCTGAATGTGGAAGGAGTCCTGAGCGTCCAGCCCGACCTGATCCTGGTCAATAAGGAAGATGCGGGCCTGCCAGCGGTGGTTCAGCTAAAACAATCTAATGTGGAAGTCTTGGAAATCCCACAAATCAATCAGCTGGATAATGGTTTACAGATTGCCAGGGTATTAGTGGAAAAACTAGGAGGTGAGGCCAAGTTAGTCGCCCTCCAAAATCAACTCGAAGAACAAAAGAAAGAATTGGAACTCTTGGTTGCTTCCAGCGAAGAAAAGCCAAGGGTATTATTCATCTACGCTCGTGGTGCAGGAAATATGATGGTGGCCGGGAAAAATACACCGGCAGAAGCCATGATCGAACTGGCCGGCGGCCTCAATGCCGTGCAGGAATTTGAAGATTTCCAGGCACTATCTGCGGAAGGCCTGGTACAGGCGCAGCCGGATGTACTGCTGATGTTCAAAAGCGGACTCAATAGTTTAGGCGGGGCCGAGCAGGTATTCTCGATTACGGGAATGCAGGAAACACCGGCCGGGAAAAACAAAAAAGTCATTGCGATGGATGGCTTGTACCTGCTGGGCTTTACCCCCCGGGCGGGGGCAGCCGCTATAGAACTAGCCAGGGAATTGGGAAGCATTCAGGAAACGGCCATGAAAGCCGGTCATACCGAATAAATTAGGATACATGGAAATCGCAGAGCCACCCATAAAAGAAAAAAGTAAAAGCCCATCTCAGTCAGTTGTATCGAAGGATGCTTTGCTAAGTGGAAAAACGGTGACCTGGCTGCTGACAGCAATTTTGCTGCTTGCGGCCCTATTCAGCATTTCTACCGGGGCTTATAAGCTTTCGTTTGATCAGATGCTGGAGGTGTTCGCTCAAACAGACCAGGAAGCTTCTCCTATTCGCTATCTGTTGTTGGATATTCGTTTGCCAAGAGTACTGCTGGCCGTTGTAGTAGGCGCCGGCTTATCCATTTCAGGCGTTGCGATACAAGGATTGTTTCGCAACCCTCTGGCTGATCCTACGCTCATTGGCATTACCAGCGGCGGGATGCTGTTTGCTATAGGAGGCATTGTTTTTTCAGGCTCCGTACTGGCAGGTGTGAGTAGTTTCTTAGGGTACACGACCATCGCTTTGTTTTCTTTTATTGGTAGTCTGCTGACCACCTTGCTGATCTTTAGAATGGCCACTTTTGGCGGCCGTACTCATGTGACGACTATGCTGTTAGCGGGAATTGCCGTAACGGCCCTGGCGGGGGCCATTACCGGCCTGATGACTTATTTCTCCACAGAAGATCAACTTCGGGATATTACTTTCTGGACACTGGGCAGCCTCAGTTCTGCTAACTGGAAGGTTCTGCTGATTGTCAGTCCCGCTGTGGCTTTAACCTTCCTCATGCTGATGCGCATTACTCCGGCATTGGACTTGTTTATGCTGGGCGAGAGCGAGGCTTCCTACCTCGGAGTGAACGTACAGCGAACTAAATGGATCGTCATTATTTTTTCCGCTCTGGCGGTAGGGATCTGTGTGTCTGTTACCGGAATCATTTCCTTCGTAGCACTGATCGTGCCCCACATACTACGCTTGCTGACTGGAGCCAGGCACCGGTTCTTGATGATCAACTCAGCGCTACTGGGAGCTATTCTTTTACTGATCGCTGATACGGCCGCCCGGACGCTCATCGCTCCGGCCGAATTGCCGATCGGGGTGCTTACGGCCTTGTTGGGTGCTCCGTTTTTCATCTGGATGTTAATGCAAGCCAGAGGTAATAGTAAACTAGGAATTTAAAAAAGGACCTATGATCGAGGTACATCAATTGTCGGTACGCATTGCTAAAAAGCAAATTTTAAAGAATATAAGCCTGGAAGTGAATCCAGGTGAAGTAGTGGCCGTTATTGGGGCTAATGGGGCCGGTAAATCAACCTTGTTGAAGGCCATTTCCGGACAGACTTCCTTTTCAGGTGGAGAAGTATTTTACAATTCTCAACCTTTAAGACAATGGAAGTCTAAAGAGCTGGCCAGAAAGAGAGCCATCCTGAGTCAGCATATCAACCTGTCCTTCTCCCTTAAAGTCATCGACGTGGTCATGCTGGGGCGCTTTCCATTTTTTCATCAGGAAAATGAGACCCAACGTAGGATGATCGCTCAATGGGCTTTGGAGAAAGTGGCTCTTGCTGATTTTGCCCAGCGCGAGATTCACACCTTGTCGGGCGGAGAGCAACAGCGGGTTCATTTCGCCCGGGTATTGTGTCAGCTTCATTCCCCGGATGAGTCTGGTGATAAATTCATGTTGCTGGACGAGCCCACGGCTAGTCAGGACCTTTCGCAGCAGTATCGCCTGTTGACACTGGCCAAAGAAGTAGCCCGGGAGTTAAATTATGGCGTCCTGATAATTCTGCATGACATGAATCAGGCCGCCCGTTTTGCCGACCGGATCATCATGATGAAGCAAGGCCGGATAGTGGCCTCCGGATCTCCTGGGCAGGTACTGACCAGGCAGCATATTTTCCAGGCTTTTCAGGTTAATTGCCTGATACAGGACCATCCGGTCTTTGATTGCCTGCACGTAACGGCGCTTGGTGCTACTGCCACCACCAAATATTGAATTAACCTCAAGATCAGATGATATGAAAAATCAGCATATGAGTCATCAGCATAATGTCCTCCACCAATGTGAAAACGGTTATGTTATTCAGTGCGATAGTTGTAAGACCCTTCATATTGCGTTCGGAAATGTTTCTTTTGATCAGACAGAAGGGAACTTCAAATCCTTTGTAGAATATATCGAAGGATATTGCTGGCATTACAGATCCATCAATTCTCCATGCCGCAGCATTCAGGTCCCAACTCCTTATCAGGGCTTTAGGTTATTATTTAGCCCCGAGGAATTAAAAGCCCTCAATGATCTGCTGCAAAAGGCCTGCCTGGTAATGGATGCAGAAAAATTAGTGAATGGGGATTTTTAAAAAAAGAAAAAACATTAGCACATAAAAAATCAGGACTAAAATGATTACCACCACACAACTTCAGGCTCAATACGAAGCCTTAAAAAAAGAGCAGCCCAAGCTGCGTATCCGCAATGCCGCCGCTCATTTGGGCGTAAGCGAACTGGAATTGTTAGAACTTAAGCTGGGTAAAAATGTGACCCGGCTAGAAGGAGGCTGGAAAGCACTTTTAAAAGAGCTGGAGCCGCTGGGTAAGATCATGGCGCTTACTCGCAACGATTATTGCGTACACGAACGCAAAGGAATTTACAAAAATGTGTCATTTATGGAAAACCATAATATGGGGGTGGCCGTAAATGAAGACATAGATATCCGCTTTCTGATGTGGGATTGGGCTTATGCCTATGCCGTAACGATGGAGAGGGGAAACAGAATCTTGCATAGCTTCCAGTTTTTTGACAGCTACGGTGAAGCCATTCACAAAATCTATCTCACCCCTCAGTCTGATGTGGCAGCCTACCAGAAAGTAGTTGATAAATACAAAGCCGCAGACCAGGAAACCTCCACCTTTATTGCTAATCGTATTCGTCCGACTAAAGAGATGACTCCTGATGAAGAAATCGATGTGGAAGGCTTTCAGGAAGATTGGAAAAACCTGAAAGACACGCACGACTTTTTCCCGCTTTTGAGAAAATATCAGCTACAGCGTGTCCAGGCTTTGAACATGGCACCGAAAGGATATGCCTATCAGTTGGATAAGCAAGCCATTGTACAAATGTTCGAAAAAGCAGCTGAGCAGGAATTACCGATTATGGTATTTGTCGGTAACAGAGGATGTATCCAGATCCATACCGGCACGGTTAAAAAGCTGGTACCCATGGAAGGCTGGTTCAATGTAATGGATCCCGACTTTAATCTGCACTTGCAAACGGCGCCTATCGATCAGGTTTGGGTGACCAAAAAGCCCACCCTTGACGGCCATGTAACTGGAATCGAAGTATACGATGCCGATGGAGAAATGATCGTACAGTGCTTCGGAAAACGCAAACCCGGTAAACCGGAACTCGAGAACTGGAGGTCTCTGGTTGCCGACTTAAAATAAACATAACCGAATGAGCCCACAAGGAAAAAGAAGATGTACATTAAGCCTGATTTTGTTGTTACCCCTCCTCCTTTTTTCACAAAAGGAGGAGGCTTTAGACAGCATCAGCATGTACCTGGATTTCGAAGAAGTCGTGGTGACCGCTCAATATGCTCCCACCAGTAGTAAAAATGCCCTTCAGAATATTCGCAGCATTTCTCGTGAAAGGATCGAGCGCCAGGGTGCTACTAATTTGGAACAGCTACTACAGCAGGACCTCGGCATTCGCATCCAACAGGATCTGGTGCTGGGTAGTAGCATGAGCCTGTTGGGGCTCGGTGGCGAAAATGTCAAGATAATGATTGATGGCGTACCTGTGATTGGGCGCCTCGATGGGAATATTGACCTCAGCCAGATCAATTTGAATAATATTGAGCGAGTCGAAATCGTAGAAGGCCCCATGGCTGTCAGCTATGGAACAGATGCTTTGGCGGGGGTGATTAACCTGATTACCAAAAAATCACAGCTCAATGATTATGAGCTTTCACTAACTCAACAGCTGGAAACCCGCGGAGAATCTAACAGTATGGTCGATGCCGGCATCCGCTTTCACGATCATTGGCTCTTGCGCATAAATGGAGGCCGTGATGAATTCCAGGGTTTTGACAGTGCGGACGAACGTTCTTCTCTTTGGAATCCTAAAAAGCAGTGGTACACTGATGTTTCCTTGCGCCGTAACCTTGGGGAGGACCATCAGCTGAGATACCAATTCTCTTTTTTCGATGAGGAAGTTAAAAACCTGGGTGAAATACGCCGGCCGCAATTTAATCCGTACGCATTCGACGATGATTATCTGACACGGCGTATCTCCCACACCCTTGCTCATGAAGGAACCATCAGCAACAACATTTACTGGCAAACGGTAGTCGCTTACAACGATTTCAAACGCGAAGTCAATTCCTATCGACTGGATTTTGAACCAGGAAATCAGAGCTTGATCGGAGGCGATACTACTACCTTTACCGGCTATATGCTGCGCTCGGTTTTGGCCAGTAAATTCCGGCAATCAGTAGTGAACTTTCAATTAGGCATCGACCTTAGATATGAAGACGGCTCCGGCGCTCGCCTGATCGACCCGGCGGCGGATAGCCCGGGGAAAATTGATATGGGCGATTATGCATTGTTTGGTAGTGTCCGTTATCAACCCATCACATCACTCATGCTGGAGGGAGGCCTGAGAGCTACCCGCAATACTCGTTATGACGCTCCCTTGATCCCTTCCGTTCATTTAAAATATAATATCACTACGGACCTTGTCTTTCGAGCGTCTTACGGTAAGGGGTTCCGAAGCCCCAGCTTAAAAGAACTGTTTTTATCCTTTATCGATATCAATCACTTTATCATTGGCAATCCTAACCTAATTGCAGAGCAGTCGGATAACATTCAGTTCAATTTGAATTGGAAGAAAAAATTCCGAGATCACCGACTGAACCTTCGGCTGAACTCTTTTTACAATAAGATAAAAAACCAGATTCTGCTGTTTCCCTTTATTGAACAGGATGGAGTCCTGAGCCCGGTAGGCTCCGACCAATCCAGTACTTTCGCTTACTTTAATATGGAGGAGGGGAAAAATAAAGGAGCCCAATTGAAATTGGGTTACCAGTACAAGAGGTTTTCCATAGAGGGAGGCGTATTAAAAATCGGATATTTCAATCCCTTGAGTGAAACGATTACCTCTGTTGATCCTTTTACGTACTCGACTGAAATGAATGCCAAGTTGGCCTATCGATTGCCGTTTACAGACACGGATGTATCTTTTTTCGTTCGCCATAATGACCGTTTTATTTCTTATTACCCAGAAGCGGTTGATGAAAATACAGTGGCTCGCCAGCGGATCCAGGATGGGTTTACGATGCTGGATGCTTCTCTTTCACAAAGTTTTTTGAACAATAGGCTTTCCATTAGTGCAGGGGTGCGTAACTTATTGGACATTCAGCAACTGAATGTTAGTGGAGGGACCTCGGGGGCGCATAGTGGTGGTAGTGGCGTGCCGGTGGGAGTGGGGCGAAATTTTTTTGTACGAATCTCTGTGAAGTTTTCTCATAAAGAGAGTACTTCCCTGGATGATTTGTCTGGCAAGGATTAACAACCATCCCACTTCAAAAGCTGTTATGTACAGAGGAACAAAAATATTTCATGTCGGGAATTTACATACACATTCCTTTTTGTAAGCAGGCCTGCCACTATTGCGACTTCCATTTTTCCACTTCTATGAAGCTTAAAGGAGACTTGGTCCATGCCCTTTTGACAGAATTGGAGCTGAGAAAAGATTACCTGGATGAGAAAATGCTTTCCTCGATTTATTTCGGTGGAGGAACCCCTTCTTTATTAACGGAAAAAGAACTGTCGGCTGTTTTCGATAAAATCCAACAACTTTTTTCCATAAAAGAAAATGCAGAGATTACCCTGGAAGCCAACCCGGATGATTTAAATGTTGAAAAACTAAAAATGCTGAGGGACACACCCGTCAATCGCCTAAGCATCGGGATTCAATCCTTTTCAGAGGAAGACCTCCAGTTCATGAATCGGGCACACAACTCATCGGAGGCGCACAAGTGCATCGAAGAAGCACAGAAACATGGTTTTGATAACCTGACTGTCGATCTCATCTACGGGGCTCCAACAACGAGCGATGATCAATGGATCGCTAATATTGATCGCTTAATTGAATATGACATTCCTCATTTATCATGTTATTGTCTCACCGTGGAGCCCAAAACAGCTCTGGCTCATTTTGTGAAAACGGGTAAGGCTGCTGATGTAGATGAGGAGCAAGCTTCCCGGCAGTTTAATATTTTAATGGAAAAAATGGAGGCTCAGGGCTATGAGCATTATGAGATCTCGAATTTTGCCAAACCGGGCCGGCATGCTATTCACAATTCCAATTATTGGAGAGGAGAAGCCTATTTGGGGATCGGCCCTTCTGCGCATTCTTATGACCGGAAGAGCCGCCAGTGGAACGTGGCAAATAATAGTAAATACATCAAGGCTATTAAAGAAGGCATCGTCCCTTTCGAGAAAGAAGAACTTTCTCCCGAACAGCGGTACAATGAATATGTGATGACCGGCCTGCGCACAAAATGGGGAGTGGAGCTTGATCGAATTGATCCGGCTTTTCAGGCTTATTTTCTACGGGAAGCGACGAGTTATTTGGAAGAAGGGAAAATAGAGAAAAAGGGGAATGCCTTTGTTTTGACGAGAGCCGGCAAGCATTTGGCGGATCGCATTGCGATGGAGTTGTTTTTGGATGTTTGATATTGGTTTGATTGAGCACCTAATTAGTATCTGTTAATTATGTTAGATCCACTTATTAGCACGCAGATACGGCTGATTTCGCAAATGGTTTAATCTGCGAAATTTGCGAGATCTGCGTGCTTTAAAAAGATTCAATAGTTAGTTTCAAACTTTAAATGTGCAATTTCAATCCAACATCCAAATTTAAGGCCTAACCACATTCTTGCTACTCTCTACAAAATGCTTCGTCCAGAACTTATTCGCCAAATTATTCGAATGTACTCGCTTGGCACCGCCCCATCCGTGGCGACCACCCGGATACACCATCATCTCAAAATCTTTGCCCAGATCCTGTAATTTAGAGATCAGCTGGATGGATTGCTGCATGTGCACATTGTCGTCAATGGTTCCGTGGATGATCAGTAACTCCCCTTTTAGCTTATCGGCATGCGTCATGACAGAACCGAACTTATATCCTTCCGGATTGTCGATTGGGCGATCCATGTATCTTTCCGTATACACATTATCATAAAGGCGCCAATCGGTAACTGAAGCCCGTGCAACACCATGTGTGAAATAATCGGCAGCATAGGTCAGAGCCAACGCGGACATGTATCCGCCGTAGCTTCCTCCTGTGATGCCTACTTTGTTTTCATCAATAAAGCCTTGTTCGCGGAGCCACTTTACCGATTCGATGTAGTCATTCATTTCCCATTTGCCAAGGCTCCGGTGCATATAATCCAAGCCTTTTTTACCGAACTTACCGGAGGCCCGATGGTCTACAGCAAAAACGATGATGTCGTTTTGAGTCATGAAGTTGCTGCTGTAATTGCGGAAGCGATCGTACACGGTACCGGCATTCGGCCCGCCATAGATGGTAAAGACGATAGGGTACTTTTTGTTTTTATCAAAATTAGGTGGCAACACCCACATCGCAGGTAGGTCGAACCCGTCCTCGGTTGGGATGGTAAACATTTCTACCTTTACACCGGCTGCTTCATTAGGATTGTTCTTGTTTTCGGCGACCACTTTATACTTTTTGCCCTCCGTATCTCCGACGATCATTTTGCCCGGATGCTGATGGCTGCTGAACTGATCGAAGAAATACTGTCCGCCAGGTGCGAGTGTCGCACGGTGCATGCCCTCTTCCTTAGTCAACTGCTTCAGGCCGGTTCCATCCATGTTGACGACAAAGAAGTGAGATTCAGTGCCATCACCTCCTGTGCCGGAAAAGAAGATGCGACCATTTTCCTCATCAATTTCGGTGATGCTATTGACACGCCAGTCGAAGTCGGTGATTTGTTTAACCACCTTGCCGTTCATATCATGGTGATAGATGTTTTCCCAGCCGTCGCGGTCACTTAAGAGAATAAAGCCCTTGTTGTTTTTTAAAAAATGGAATTGGGTATAAAACTCAAGCCAGGCCTTTTGTTTTTCCTCGTACATCATTTTTTGCTTTCCGGTAGACGGATCTGCGCTATACAAGGCGAGATGGTTTTGATCCCGGTTCATTTGCTGTACGATGAGGCGACTGGCATCAGGCGTCCAGAAAACCCAGGCCAGGTATTCGAGGTCTTGGTTTTTATCGACCCAATTGATCTCTCCACTTTTTATATCCGCAATACCGAGTTCTACTAATGGATTATCATCACCTGATTTAGGATAGCGAGTCTCTTCCAGGTAGCCATGCGTCATGTCTTCTCCTTCGTGGTGGAAAATGGGGAATTCATGAACAGGCGTATCATCAAAACGCATGAAGGCAATTTTTTTACTGTCGGGCGACCAGTAAAAAGCCTTATAGCGAGAGCCACGGCCCAATATCTCTTCGTAATACACCCAGGAAGCCCAACCATTATAGATGAGGTCACTTCCATCCCGAGTCAATTGTCTTTCCAGGCCTGTTTCCAGGTCCATCACAAACAGGTTGCGGTCGCGGGTATAAGCTGCATATTTTTCATCGGGAGAAAAAGTGGGGTTATTTTCTTCCGAAGGGGTGGCGGTCAATTGCCTAAGTGCTTTGTCACCTTCGGAAAAAAGAAAAAGGTCACCCTTTTCTTTAAGAATGAGTTTTTTCCCACTGGGAGCTGTGGTAGAATTCCTGAAAGAGGCACGTACCCCTACAGGGAGCTGCTCACTGAGCGATGTCTCGACACTCATTTCGTACGGGCTTTCTTTGCCTGTTTTGGCATTAACCTTTACCATTTTTTCTTCGCCGGGCTTGAGTAAAAGGTAATGTTCTGCATCTGCCCAGCCCGAGAACCTGGGCATATCCTGGGCAATGGATATTTGAGAGGTGGTTAGTAGGATGATTAAAAAGACGAACCAATGTTTGGACATGAAATCTGGTTTTGGTTAAAAAATAAGTTGCCAAACAAATATAGGACAAAATCCCATACGGTCAAGCGGACAAAGTAGGACAAAAGTG
Organism: Bacteroidia bacterium; assembly: GCA_030430845.1. Classification (GTDB taxonomy): domain Bacteria; phylum Bacteroidota; class Bacteroidia; order Chitinophagales; family Saprospiraceae; genus JANQPA01. Next base: position 10,490 of record JAUIKE010000107.1, read on the forward strand.
GACATGAATTTGCACTCGGGTAAAATTTGACAAGGACTTTTTACACAACCCCTCGGTCCTCCAATAAAATTAGAGTTTAAAACAACTTTTAAAACAAATTATTTAAAATGTTGACTTTTTAAAACAAAATAGTTATGTTTGTGTAAACAAAATGTTTAAGCTATGGAACTTCAGGTTCTTGTCAGTAAAAAAGGAACAAAAGTAGTAACTGCCAGTAATCTTCATCTGGCCTTACAACTAAATAATGATCACTTTATGGCCAACAGCAAGCGTTGGCTAAGTGATATCTATGAATTCACCGATGGTATCAGAAGGCCGGAGAAGCTGAAGGATTTTGCGCCTCGAAAGCTAAAGGATCAGCCAATTATGGATGATTATTACCTGTCAGTGGAATTGGCAAAGCTGATTACACTGAAGTCAAAGAGTAAAGTGAAGAAAAAGTACGCCAAGTGGCTCTTTTCGATGGAGGACAAGGTTGAGAACGGAGAGCTGTTGACCAAAGAGCAGGTCCTTTCTGCTATGGAGCTAGCGAAGGCTATGCGCTTGATGTCCAACCAAATTTCCAGTGAAAGGAACCATCTAAAGAAATATAAGCAAAAAAATGGCGATCAGGCTAACAACTGGTGGAAGTATCGCGAAAGCGTATTAGGTTATTCTGCGGAAGAATTGAAAAAACGTTTTCAAAGGATAGGGGAGAAGTCCAGCGGTAAGAGTCAACGTCAAATGTTGTTCAAACTGGATAAATATGAAACCATACGGACAGGGGTGATCGATTTTCTGATGTCTGTTGGGAAGAACGATCAATATGCCTGTAAAATGGGTGACCTGGCCAAGGCTTTTGCAAAGGAGATGCAGTTAGAGATTTTTGATGACCGCAAGGGAGCCAATATCTTCAGCGCTACTGTTAATACAAATCTATTGGAAGAATTAAATCAGGAAAGTGCAAGACTGACTGCGCAGGCGAGTTGATAATACTACAGGACATTAGAACGGTGTAAGTCGGAAATTTCCGACTTACACCGTTCTAACATTAATTAAACTCCGTGCCTTCAAAAGTATATCCATTCTGATAATTTCCGCAACCTTGGAAAGTCTCCTCATAAGGAGTGGTTTTTGAAGTTACCTTCACAATTATTTGATTGTCGAAATTGTCTCCTGTCTTACTGTCCTGACATCCAAAAGGTAGAATGGTCACTTGCAATGTCCAATCAGGGGCCTCTCCTCTGTATCTTAGTGCAGATGGATTATTGAGGTTGTATGCAGTTGGAGTAGGAGCAACGATGGTTGTTACACTTCCGGTTGATTCAGTGGAAACGAAGGTCATTTCCTTTTCGAAGTCAATTTCTAAAGTCCAGGTTGGGTTATTTCCCAAGCCTTTGAACCCTATTCCGGGTACAAGGGTCGGAGCCGTTTCTTCTTCTGTTGTTTCTTCTGTATCTGATGAAGCCTGATCATTGCCACAAGCAACAAACAGAAGGGCAAAGGCTATAAAAAATAAAGTCTTTTTCATATCAATTTCTCGTTTATTGATGATTCAAATTGTTAGACAGTCAGCTAACTAACTGAAATTTGAGGCCAATATTACAATGAAAATAGATTGGAATAAAATTTAATCGAAATTTTTTAATGAATATCAAGTTAAGTATAGGAGTTGGAGAAAAGGACTTCGGCCTTTTCCCTACTCCTATACTTACTTTACAATAAGGCCATCATCTGCCCAAGATGATAAAATGGATGGGTAAGACAGACATGTAGTAAATACCACTCCTTTGATTTCCCGTAGTACAGGTCCAGTAAATGCCAGGTGGAAGCCGGCATGGTTCCCTCATCACAAATTATTTGTCGTACCTTTTCTTTAGCAGGCGTTTTGGAGAGCCCTGAACTGTCCATGTTTTGGATGACCTGAATACTAGCCTCCTTAACAGCCCTGCGATATTGGATGAGGCCGTTCAGATTTATGTTATTCGTGATCGTGTTGACCTGCTCTTTGTCCATACCCGTTCCGTTCAGCATAGTTGGTACATTGACCGCTTCCTGCCATTTTAAATAAACCTGAGGAACATCTCGAATAAACCGTTGTACTCCTATGTCTTCGGTTCGAATGAGATGCCAGTAGATCCATAAGGCAGAATTCTTGCCTTCCGCTTGATGACGGAGTTTCTCCTCAGGCTGTTCTTCAATCAAAGATGGAAAAATTCGGTCATGCAGATCCATGTACCTCTCAAGAAATAGTTTTTTTGAAATGATCATATTTATCAAGTCAATTTTTACTTTGTAGGGTGTGAAGAAAACGGCGAAGGATTTTTTTCCAAAACCACAAAATGGAGATTATTCGACATCTCTTTTCTTGAGTACCATGTAGTATCTAACCGACCAGCTTTTACCGTCATCTATTGATCGCTCTATTGTCCGAATGACTCGGCTATCCTCCAATTTTTGCCAATGCTGTCTGGAAAGAAATCGATTGCCGGAAAAATCAAACGACTTATAGAAATAATGCTCCTCATCCTCCTGCGGCATTTTCCAAACCTGGGCGTAGCTTCCGTCAGTGTAAAACATTTTCCACTGACCCGTTTCCTTGTCGAAGGCTTTGGTAACCTTTGCCGGCAAAAGCTGGCCATCCCCGATATCTAACCACCACGATTCATGAAAGGTCTGCTCATTTTCTTTTTTCACCACATAAATGCTATTGTCAGTGATCGTGTCTCCATTATAAACAGTGAGTTCATGCGTCCAAATGCCCTCCGTCCAAAAGGGAAAGGGGTGAAATTCTTTCTGTGCCTGCACATTTAAGAGATAAGAGAAACTTAAGAGAAAGAGAAATTCAGTTTTTTTCATAATACAGTTTTTTGATGATTTTTTGGGTGAAAAAAGCTGAAAAGGCTGGCTTTCTCTATCGGATTTATAAATCTGGAGGTGATTTTTGGGCTTTTTTTCTGAATTCGGAAGGCGTGAGCCCTGTTTTTTCTTTAAAACAAACGTTGAATGCAGAGATAGAGTGAAAACCACTTTCGTAAGCAACCGCAATGATTTTTTTATGGGGATAAATTGTTAACAGGCGTTTGGCTTCAGTAATGCGGTAGTTTTTAATAAAATCAGGAAAACTCTTCTGAGTATGTTTATTAATTATACTGGATAGTTGGTGAACGGTTAAGCCACTTTTTTCAGCAAGCTTGCTGAGATTGAATTGTGGAATAAGGTAAAGTTTTTGAGCCTCAACTAACTGTTGAATTCGTTCAAACTCATGGATTACTTGTTGTTTATCTAAATTGAGGTTGGCATACTTTTTCACCGAATTGGAAGAAAGACTAAGAAATAAATGCCGATAGTTAATACTTAGATAGAGCATCAAATAGGTAAGGAAAAATAAGCTAATACTGGTCACCACATAAAAAGGAAACGGAACAAAAAAATACAGCAGGTTCGCAAGAACGATTCCCCCAATAGTAGTGAATATTCCCATTAACCATATGCGTCTGGGTTTGCTGGTGATATGGCTATTGTTTACCAGATACAATCTGTAGGCATACAACAGATATGTCATCGGATGAAAAAGACTCATCAAATAAACAGGCAACCAAAGTTGATCACCAAATTGTTGGCGAAAAAAGAAAGCACCTCCCAGGAAAAAGAGGGCAGGTACAAAGTGAAGCAGATAGGATCGAAGGGGGTTAAGTGAAAGATAGGACCTTATGTATAAAACCAAACTCGGGCCCAATGCCCAAAAAGCAGCTTGCATCAAGTTAAAATGAAGGTTGCGAAGCCAGCTTGTCTCTATTTCCTGGAAATAAAGCTTACCAACCCGAATGGCCAGTATGATAAAAATCAAACCTAAAAAGCGGGTCGACTTGTCCTTTTCATTAATCAAGAAAATGAAAATGGATGCCAATAGAAGGGCTCCGATGGCTCCCGAAATACTCAATATGGTTATCGTACTGACCGGATTCAATTGATCGTGTTTAATACCTGATGGTGATTCTTATGCTAATTTATTAATTCCTGAAGATAAGAGCTATTCTTTGAATAAAAGATATTAAGATATTTTTGTCTTTTATTTGAAAAATAATTAATTTGCATCCAAAACCTTATACCTATGAAAAATTATCAAGCCCAAACTGGAATTTTTATCCTACTTCTGTTTTTATGCTCCTGTGGACCAACTCCTTCTTCTACTTCATCTGGACAGGAAGGGGAGGCCAATCAGGTACAATTAAAAGGTCAATCAGGTGTTGAAGACGATGTTTCAGAGCCCCATATTTTGAACATCGCAATTGGGTCGAAGGACCATTCGACCCTGGTAGCTGCCGTACAGGCTGCTGAACTGGAAGACGTTCTTACCAATGCCGGGCCGCTCACTGTTTTTGCACCGACAAATGAAGCATTTGAAAAATTGCCGGAAGGCACCCTTGATGATCTACTCAAACCCGAAAACAAGGCCGTTCTGGCCAATATCATCACCTATCATGCAGCTCCGGGTAGCTATGATGCCAACAACATCCGAGGTGTGATGGGAATAGGTCAGGCTACGGGCGACAAGGTGAAGGTGGAGGTCAAGGAAGGCGTAACCTATGTAAATGGAGCCAAAGTACTCGGTACAGTCAAGGCTTCTAATGGTATTGTACATGTGATTGATGGGGTATTACTACCGCCGGAAAATTGAATGTTAGTATTTCAGGGCCGTCGGCCCTGAAATACTTTACAGACAAACCGTTCTTCCTCCATCAACTGTCAAGTTGGTGCCTGTAATGTAAGCGGCTGCCGGACTGGCCAGGAAAGCGGCCGCTGCCCCAATCTCAGAAGGCTTTCCGAACCTTCCCAGGGGGATGGCTGCTTGCATACCTTGAATCACTTCTGCTTTACTTTTTCCGCTTTTTTGGGCCTTGCTTTCAATGATCTCGTTTAGACGACCAGTATCAGTAGCGCCCGGTAAAATATTATTTACAGTAATGCCGAAAGCGCCTAACTCATTTGCCATGGTCTTTGCCCAATTGGCCACCGCTCCTCTGGTCGTATTAGAAACGCCCAAGCCTTTTAAAGGCGCTTTTACAGAAGTGGAGATAATATTGATGATACGGCCGTATTCGTCTTTTTTCATTCCAGGCAGAACCGACTGCACCAAAATATGGTTGCAGATCAAGTGTATATTATAGGCTTTTAGAAAGTCTTCTGTCCTGGCATCCACAATAGGCCCTGCTGGAGGACCGCCTGTATTATTGACCAAAATATGGATGGATTTGGTGCTGACCAGGCCATGGATTTTCTTTTTAAGATCATCTATCTGCGTGAAATCAGCCACCAGGAAATCGTGATCTTGCCCCTGATTATGATCCAGTTCATGTATCAGGTCCGACATGATCTGTGGAGAGCGGGAAACCAGGGTAACATTCGCTCCCAATTTAGCTATTTCAATGGCTGTAGCTTTTCCTATTCCTTTACTGCTTCCGCATACAAGGGCATTTTTTCCCTTTAAGCTTAAGTTCATAGTATAATCTGGTTTGTTGTTGAGTTATGGGTTCCAGGGGTCCGGGGTTCAAGTTAAATAGTTTTCAAGTAAATAGACCAAGTTTTTTTTAAAGATTTGACCTAATTCATAAAATGATCTTTCTTAACCAAGTAACCAAGTAACCAAGTAACCAAGTAACCAAGTAACCAAGTAACCAAGTAACCAAGTAACCAAAGATAAACTGTACATTTGTAGCAAGATTAAGAGTATTACTACGACATGGAGACATCAAAACGCGTATACTTCGCTTCCGATTTTCACTTGGGGGTTGATGCGAGGCATACAAGCAAAGAAAGAGAAAAACAAATAGTCAGATGGCTGGAGCAGATCTCAGAAGATGCCGCAGAGATCTTTTTGGTGGGGGACCTATTTGATTTTTGGTTTGAATACAAAACGGTTATCCCCAAAGGATATACACGTTTGCTTGGGAAATTGTCAGAATTACGGGACAAGAATATACCCATTCAATTCTTCACGGGAAATCATGATATGTGGATGTTCCGTTATTTTGAGGAAGAATTTGGGATACCCATTCATCGCGAACCCATCATCAGAGAGTTTAATGGAAAAACTTTTTTTATAGGTCATGGCGACGGCCTGGGCCCTGGCGATCATGGATATAAGTTTCTGAAAAAAGTCTTTTCGAATAAGTTTTGCCAGTGGTTATTTGCACGCATCCATCCCAATACCGGGATCGGAATGGCCGATTTCTGGTCGGGCAAAAGCAGAGCTCTCAACCCTGAGCCGCCTAAGTTTTTAGGGCCGGAAAAGGAATGGCTGGTTATCTTTTCCAATGAGGAATTGGATCGTCAACCGCATATTGACTATTTTATCTTTGGGCACCGTCATATTCCAATTGATTATTTATTGAAAAATAATCACAGCCGTTATATCAACCTGGGGGAGTGGCTGACGTTTAATAGTTATGCTGTGTTTGATGGAGAAGACGTTCAATTGAAATTCTTTGAAAATGAGGAAGCTACTGTTTTCGGAAAGAAGAATGCTAAAGAAAAGACTTCAACATAAAGGGGCCTTACTGCTATCCTTTTGCTTTCTTATGCTAAGTCTTCAGGGGCAAGCGGAATGGAGACTTATAGATAGCCTACAGGTTAAGGGGCAATTAATTGCTGTAGACCGGCTCAACCAGTTTTACCTTCTCAATGAAGAGGATCAACTATGGAAAACAAGCCCAAAGGGGGATCTTCAGTTTCAGTTCAGTGATAATACCTTAGGACCTCTGACAGAGATCGATGTCAGCAATCCGTTCAATATTCTGGTTTTTTACCGGGCCTATCAAATTGCGAAAGTGCTAGACCGAACCTTGAACCCGAATATTGAATTTGATTTTGGTAATCTTAATCTTTTTAATGTCCAAAGCCTGGTTAATGGCATTGACAACACTATCTGGGTATACGATCAGCAAGAGGGCAAGATCTTTCAGCTGGATGAGAATGGAAATACGCTGAATCAGAGCCAGGATCTGATTTTTATAACGGGAAGCCGGCCAGATTCCTGCCGATTACTTTTTCACAAAAATAAATTGTGGCTGCAAGCTGATGGAATAGGCTTTCTTAGTTTCAACGCTTTTGGACAGTATCAACGGACCTTCAGCTGGGAGCCCAAAGCCGAGCAGGTCCAGTTCTGGAAAGACCGCTTGTTATTTTTGTCGGAAAAAAAATGGTATGTACTGGACACTCTTGTGTGGGAGGCCAAAGAAATTTCCTTTCTGCCGGCAGAGACGGCCGGCTCAAAAGTGTTTTTTAATGGCGACTATATCTTTGTACAGCGAGGAGAATACATTTACAGAAATAAGTAAAAAGGGAGGCCGGAGCCTCCCTTTTTACTTATTTCTCTTCTTCTTCTTCAACCTCTCTTCCTCCCTTCAGTTTATCCTGATATTCCTTCAGCAGTTCCCAATCACCGTTCACCGCCAAGCGGGCCTGTGCCGGCCAGGTAGCAGGGTCGTGTAATCGAAATTTATCTCCACCACTTTCCAATATTTCTTTGAGGTGAGTGGTAGAAGCGGAGGCAATATCCTGGACGGTCTTAATATTATTTTCTTTTAATAATTCTTCAATTTTAGGACCGACCCCTTCAATGATCTTAAGATCTTCCTGAGGCTCTGGGACGTCGACTATGATTTCTGGGCCCTCCTCCTCGACATTAGTAAAAGCCATAGGATTCTGGAGTTTGATCTGGTGCAGACTCTTAGCTTGATTGACCCAGTCATCTTTCTGGATACGTCCCTCAAAGAACTGGATCTTTTCAGTCACTTCCTCAATATCCGAATCCTCAAATTGACTGATCTGCTCATAGGAATAAATGCCGATGTCGTTAAGTTTCTGTTCAATAAAAGGTCCTATCCCTTCAATAAGGGTGAGGTCATCCTTTCTCAACTCAGCAGTTTCTGATAGGGATGCACCGCTTTCCAGGGATCTGTCATTAGGGGAAAAAGCTCCAGTAACGGATGTTTCAGGGAGGCTACTACTAAATCCCGTGTTCAGATCAGCACCATCCTGTGGGAAAAAAGGATCTTTTGAGTTTGTTTCGCTTCCTTCTTGTTCCTTGACGGTAGCCACCGCCTCGGATTCAAGCCGGTCTTCCTTAAGGGCTTCCATTTCTCTTCTTAGCAAATTGTTTTCACCCATCAGGTGTTCCAGCTTTTCTTCCAACAAGTTGAGCCTTTCTTCCTGCTGTCGGTCTATTTCACCGGACAAATCAACCACCAATGGATTTTCAGGAGTAGTCATGTCATCAGCTCCGTCCTCAATTGTACCGGTTTCAGTATCCTCATCGTCTGAGGTGGCGCTTAGATTCATTTGTTCGATTTTGGATTTTAAACCGATGATCTGGTCATTGAGGTCTTCAATGGTTGTTTCATAAGACTGGCTGGAGGATTTGAGCCTGTCATATTCATTATTAAGTTGGAAGACGGTTTTATGGAGTTTACTATTTTCATCCTCTACTACGCCCAGTTTACCTGCCAGGTCTTCTTTTTCTTTTTTTAGTGCCTGGAATTCACTTTCGAGTTGCGCATACTTTTGGGTGAGTGCGTTGTGCTGGCCCTGCACGTCTATGAGTTCTTCATTTTTCTTATCCAGGTCTTTTCTAAGACGTCGAACCGTAGCGGAGCGCAAAACGGATCCTAGTAAAATACCAAGGAGGAAACCGCCTAGGATAAAAGCCAGGAAAAAGAGACTTTCTTCAGTTGTCAGTCCAGTTAGGAAATTTGATAAGTTATCCATGTGGATTGGGATTGATTTAAAATGGAATAATTAGGTACTGAATAAAAACGTAATATATTTAACTTTTACCGGTATTACAAAGGAGTAGGGGGGTGTAAAAACTCCTATTATGAAAGCTAGCTGTCTGTATCCTGAGAACTGATCTTAAAATTGACCCGCCGGTTTTTCTGTCTGCCTGAAGCGGTGTTATTGCTTGCAATAGGTTCTTTTTCACCTCTAGAGTTTACTTCAATGGGAGCAGTAATACCGATTTTTTCCTTTAAAAATGTCCGGGCATTTTCGGCACGCCGGATGCCTAGGGTATAATTGTAGTTCTCCCTTCCAATACGGTCGGTATGTCCAGTTATCAGCATTTTATTATCGGGATTCATTTCTAAATATACTTTGACTGTGTCGAGGTAGGACAACAGCGCCTGACCTGGTTTGAATACATCGGAGTCAAATTCAAAGTTAGCATCCGAAAAGGTCATGTTGGTAAGTGTGTAAGAAAGCCGCCCTGTAGATTCGACAGTGGGAAAGATCTCAAAGTCGAGGGGTTCAACCAATTCTTCGGTGTCGCTGAAGCCATAGTCGAGATCAATCCTGTCTTCATCGATGCCTCTACGAACCAATTCTTTGCGGATATAGTCGGCTCGGGCCAGTCCAATATTTTCAAAGTACCCGACAGGAGCAGTTTCGCTGGGACGATACAGGGAAGTGATCTCCAATGATTTTTTGGGCATTCCTGCTAAGATGGCAGCTACCGAATCCAGAAAAAGCCGATTGTTGGGATTCAGATTGGGGCGTACCCTGGCCGAATCAAAGTCGAATTGGTCATAGCCTTCCAACAGAACGGTATCTTTTTCGTGTAAGCTGAGCGTTTTTAAGCGGTTATCGACCTCCTCTTCCTGCTCTCCACATTGCCCTCTCAATTCGCAGAAAAAATACCATCTGGCACCTAATGCATAGGCAACAAAAACGAGTAAAACAAGAAATGCCCTCATATTGGTTTTTTTAGTTAATCAAGTTGCGATACAACTTTTGATAGCAGGTAGAATGTAAAAAGTTAAGGACAGATCATAATTGACCAAGATACTTTTAATAAAAGATAAATCTTTCTACCTTTCCTGACCACCAAAGTTTTGACGTAGGTGGTTACCTTCTACCATTCATTAGCTACTGGAAAATTGCGGGAACAATTGCCATTTGTTAAATGTACAAAAAAAGGCGTGCCGCAGACTAAAGGAGTACAATATTTTTTGCTCCACGCCAAGATTGCTGCAAAATGAAACCTGTTAAACGAAAAAAAGGGGATGTTCGTCGATCTATATAGAAAAGTGTAGGTTGAAGTATATTATTTTGAATCGAATTTGCGTCTTATTATTATAGGAAATGCTTTTGATAATGTTAAAAGCTGCCAAAATTTGATAAGGCTATGTTAAAATCATGAAGTCAGAATACTTTATGGTTAAATTTACAAAGGACATTATCAAGTCTCCTTACTAAGCAACCGTAATGGTGACCATTATGGTTGCTTATTTAGCATAACACCTAAATTATTTGTGCATTAAGAAAATTTTTTAAACTTTTGCATAAATATTTAAAACCTACGAAATATAGTTTTCTTTTGTGATTAGTTGACTTTTGTCGGGGTTGTTGTTGTAACAGCTCCGGCTTTTTTTTTCCGCTTGCGGCAGTTTCCCAACGCTTGGGGTTGTGTAAAAACTCGTTCCTCCATCGGCCGCCAAAGGCTTGCCGACGGCAGGGCGTTTTTACCCACCCCAGATAATTTTGTTTTGGAGGTGGTTTAAAGAAAAAAACGAAGTTTTTTTCTTTAAACCACCTCCAAAAAATATATTATTGGTTGTGTGAAAAGGCCGAAGGACTTTTTACACAACCCCCTAACCTCGTATCTTCAACCGCCTCACAAGCCTGAGTTGGTCAGACTCTCCCCAAACGTGCTAAATGTCACTGAAAAAATGGCAAAGAAGCCTTAAATTGCCAAGCCAAAGTATAGGATATAAAAAAGAGACATTATGAAACTCAGATGTATCGAAAACAGCCTTCGCCTTCGCCTAAAAAAATCGGATGTAGATTCCTTAGCTGAGGATAAAAAAGTATCCGTGTCTATTGGATTTCCTGCAGGCGCTTTTCTGAAATACGAATTATGTGTTGTGCCGGTCGATAGCGTGGAAGCCATTTTTGAAAGTGGCATGATCAGTATTCGCTTGCCGGAAAAACTAGCAATGGGTTGGGTGAATTCTGAAGAGGTAGGGATCGAAAAAAATATTGAGCTTCCGAACGGCCAAACTCTTTCCATTTTGATCGAAAAAGACTTTCCATGTAAAAACCGGCCGGACGAAGATAAATCCGACACTTTCCAGGAGTTAGTTCCTGAAGAAGAAAAAGATCAGGCCTGCTAAATATCCGAACTAGAGGGTTGTATACGGCCAATACCGCATACAATCCTCCTAAATATGTATTGCGGCGGCAAAAGATTATTTTAAATATTATCTTGGGAGAATCTAAAATCATTACGACATATGAAACAGATTTTTCCCAAATTGATGCTTTGGTACCTGCTGCTGTTTTTACCTATTCTTTTCCTAAAAGCGACACCTGATATTTTTCCTGCTAAAAAAGTGCTTCCTAAGTCTCCGGGAATTTACTTTATTCTGGCCCCCAGCGGACTCAACCTCCGGGCAACTTCCTCTCCCGGCTCTCAAAAATTATTAACGATTCCATACGGAGCGAAAGTAGAACTTGTAGCCTCCGCTGCCTCTTCTGATATGATGGTCGATAACTTTCCAGGTGGAATGGCAAAGGTCAAGTATGGCCGGCAGGAAGGCTATGTATTTGATGGCTATATCTCTCGCTTTCCAGCTCCCGAACAGCAGCAAGACGTTAAAAAATACGTTGAAAAAATAAGAGACAACCGTCAAGGCGTTATGTATGAACACTGCACCCGGGATCATGATGGTTATTATCAGGACGAAGAAGCGATAACGATGTATATCACTGATTGGGCAGAAGCTTTTCTGGTGGCCCGTCAACTTTTTGAAATGCCACAGGCTATTCTTTTTCCCAAACCATCGGATCTGGAAGTGGAAACCTTCCCAAACCCCAATAAGGAAGAAGAAGTTTGGGAGGACATGATCACCGTCAGAAGAAATAAAAAAGGTGAGCTGACGTCCATCAAATACTTCTACCGAAGAGAGGGTGGGGGACGATCCGTTTTTATGGTCTCCGATCCTCAGTTTGAAGCCATCACGATCAGCCTGACGCTGATTTCGGATTAAACTCGTTTATATTATGGAAATGCCCGACCGATTAAAGTTTTATTTGTGCATGCTAATCATGATCCTTAGTACTGGCCTTAAGAGTCAGTCAGCGGATATCGGCCTGATTAGTGTAGATTCGATTGTGGCGCATAGTCAAATTGGAGATTCCAGCACGGCTTTTATCCAAAAAGTGCTAATGGAAGAGCAGCAAATCTTTCGCGACTCCTTTGAGCGCTTTCAAGCCGATTATGATCGCTTGCTAAGAGAATCAGGTGCGTTAACCAAAGAACCTGGGAATAATTCTGCTAAAGCTCAGAAAAGCAGAGAAAAAAGAACCCGCCAGATCCAGCATGTAAGCCAAAAACTCTATTGTATGGAGCATCTTGCTACCAGTATGGAATTGCTTTATGAGGAAGAGCTACAGTATTTCGTGTCAGAAGAATTGAGAAAATATACCGAAGAAGTAAAAAAAATAGCGGAGGTGAGTGTCATTGTGACCCACAAGCCTTTGTATATGACCTCTGAAAATGAACAAGAGGAAATTTTCTTCCTTCATTTGAATCAACTTTTTATTAATGTCGTACAAAACAGCATTGATTTTCGACATCGTTGGGCCGGCTTTAAACAGCAAATGATTGTTAAATTCGCTGCTCTTAAGCTGAATATGTATCAACATTGTTTTAATAATTGAAAATATATTTTTACACTTGCAATATTTGCGAAAAGCTCTTCCCACTCAAAAGAAAACACAAATACTGACGAATCCGCTCCAGGCGGATTCGTCAGTATTTAAAAGGACCATATTGATTCGAGTTTAAGAAAAACGCGCTGTATGAAGTACGCCATTTTAGTAAGTTTGATACTGCTGGCAGCAGTGACGATCCTGGCGGTTAATTATCCCAAAAACAACACCCAGCAGATCATCCCGGAGAAAAAAGAAACGATCAATCCTTTCCTGAAGGAATTTATCCACGATTATGCGACCGAATTGGAGCATAAATTCTGGCAGTCCCGTACGCCAGGGGCGGCTATTGTAATCATTAAAGACAGTACTGTTTTACTGCAGCGAGGCTTTGGCTACAAAAATGTTGAAGAACGCGATGGGGTGGATGAAAATACAGTGTTTAGGTTAGCCTCCCTGTCAAAAGGTTTTGCGGGAGTTTTATCGGGAATTTTAGCTGAGCAAGGAGTCATAGAGTGGGATGATAAAGTAATGACCCATGTACCCGAATTTCAGCTAAAATCCAAAGATCAAACTTTCCAGACGCAAATTGGGCATGTTCTTTCTCATACCACGGGCCTTCCTTACCATACTTACACCAACCTGGTAGAAGCAGGCGAAACCATGGAGCAGATCATTCCTCAGTTTTCCAAGATCCGCCTGATCGGCCCGTCTGGAGAAGTGTATGCATACCAGAATGCAGCTTACGGACTGATAGATCCTATCATGGAAGGGGCTACCGGTAAGCCTTATGAAAAGTTGATTGAAGAATATCTTTTCGAGCCGCTACACATGCAATCTGCTTCAACATCTTATGAAGCAATCACCAGCCACGATAATGTGGCTTTGCCGCATAAAAGAAGATCTCGCGGTTTTAGCCCGGATGTAATCACGAAGAAATACTACAATACCATACCAGCCGGCGGAGTCAATGCCAGTATCGCTGACATGACGAGTTATTTACAACTGTTACTCGGCAACCGACCTGACATCATTTCTGACAAAACCTTAGATGAGGTCTTCAAACCTCGAGTGAATACTCAAAACAAGCGTCGCTACTTCCACGATTGGCCCCTGGTCAGCGAAGCCTATTATGGCTACGGCTGGCGCATCTTGGACCGGGCCGGCGAAACGATCGTCTACCACGGAGGCTATGTGAATCGCTACCGCACCGAGATCGCTATTAACCGCGATAAAAAGATCGGCATCTGTGTGCTCACCAATGCCCCGACTGACTTTTCCAACGATGCCATTCCCCAGTTTTTCCAAAAGTATGATGAATACCAGGACTCCATCCAGGTCTGGGACACCGGGCAAATGGCAGAACTGCGTTGAAAAGTGGGGCGTTCTTTACTTGACAAACAGGTAAAACCTGCCAAAACCTGCCAAAACCGGACAAAACCGGACAAAACCGGACAGCGACTTGCATCCAAATAAAATTTTGTGAATCTTGCGTTAGTCACCTGGTGACTCGGAGTCACCAGGTGACTAACGCAAGATTTCCCCACTCTACTGTTTTTAGAGTACCCTCCAACATTTTGCTAGAGAGCCACCTCACTCACTTCCAAATAATTGCCCGATAGTTTCTTCCAATTCCTCCATTTTCGTAAAACGATATAGAGTTTTTCCTTCTTAGTTAAGGATTAAATAGGTTGGCCAGAAATGCACCAAGTGCAGCGAAGGATTAACTCTTCTTTCAGAAATTTGATTTACCAGAGGGATCCTGATATCGGTAGATTGGCAATAAATAGCAATAGAGAAAAGTATAAAAAAAAACAGTGCTCTCAGCGCCCCCAGTGTCCAAAAAATCAGCGCCTCCAGCGTCCAAAAAAAACAGTGTCCCCCTACTTATTTTGCCATCCCAAAAGAGTATGCGTATCTTTACCGCTCCTATAAAAAAACATCATGAAAAAACCAATCTTCTGGCTCCTGGCCTTTACCCTCGTCCTCATCCTGGCCGTCGTTGTCATATTCACCTCCGACTCGGCTACCTCCTCCATTTGGGGGCTTCCTGCCTGGCTAATCTACTTTTTCGGCACAGAAGTATTATTTTGCATCGTCTATTACCTGTTCACCCGGATCTTCTGGACCACAGAAGAATAAAAAACAGACCATTACCCAATGCTCATATACCTCATACTCTTTGGTTACCTAGGCTTAGCACTGCTGTTGTCCCGCCTGAACATCCGTAAAAAGATAGAAGACAGCGCACAGTACTATCTAACCAACCGAAGCCTGCGCGGCATCACGCTTTTTTTTACCCTGGTCGCTACCAACTTCAGTGCCTTTTTCTTCATCGGTTTTGCGGGAGAAGCTTATCGGGTGGGCTATTCTTACTATTCCATGATGGCCTTCGGAACTTCTTTTGCAGCCGTTTCCTTCTACCTGATTGGCTCACCGGCCTGGCGCCTGAGCAAGGACAAAGGCTATATTACCCCCTCCGAAATGCTCGGAGATGTGATGGGCAGTAAAATGCTAACCCGGCTAACGGCCATCCTAATGATCGTATTTATGGTGCCATTTGTAGGCATTCAGATTATCGGAGCCGGACTGATCGTGTCGGGGCTTACGCAAGGCGCGATTCCTTACTTTTGGGGATCTACCATATTAATTGTTTTCATATTAATCTACATATGGCGGAGCGGAATGTACAGTGTAGCCAGACTGGATGTAGCCAATGGGTTGATCCTCATGACGCTGATTGCCTTGGCCTTCGTTTTTGTAAGTCGTTCTTTAGGGGGCTGGTCTAACATTCACGGACAATTGATGCTCAGCAATCCGGAGTTGTTTACCCCACAAGGCGTCAACAACAATTACTCCCCGAGTCTCTGGCTGAGCTTTATGGTCTTATGGCTGACCTGCCTGCCGATGTTCCCCCAGATCTTTTTACGGTTTTTAATGGCCAAAAGAGAAAGAGATTTTCGCTATACCTCCTTTTTATATACCGTAGTACCTCCGCTTTTATTCATCTTTCCGGTAGCTTTAGGGATCATGGGACATTTAACCTTCCCAGGCCTGGAAGGCAAGGCGGCCGACCAGATTATTCCGCGATTGTTGACTACCCATCTACCGGGCGGCCTGGGCGCTCTGATCCTGACCGGCGCCCTGGCGGCCTTTGTCAGTACCACAGATAGTACCTTACTAGCCCTAAGCAGCCTGATCGCTCGCGACCTGTACAAACCGATCGTAAAACCTTCGATGAATGAGCAGGATACACTCCTGGTGGGCAGGATCAGTATTTTGGTGCTGTGCCTGATCAGTCTGGTGATTGCCTTTTTTCAACCGGCGTCTATTTTTCAGATCGCTGCCCTGACGTTTTCCGGCTTGTCGAGCATTTTTCCGGTCTTTCTGGCTGCATTGCGGTTTAATTACCGACGGCCGGTCTCGGCCATTTTGGCCATGATACTAGGCGAAGTGACGCTTGTACTTTTTACAACCGTTTGGGGCGGCTATGCCGGTTTGTGGGAAATATTGCCGATGGTGCCGGCGGTGGTGGTGACTACATTGATATTGGTAGCAGGGCGGTTTATTGAAAAGAATAGGTAAAATGGGCCGAAGCCCATTTTACCTACTCTTTTAAAAGTATCTCGGCTTTTTCTTCCTGCAGCCGTAGGTTTAAATGGAGCAAATAGTCCAATTCTGCCTGCAAAAAAGAGGCTAATTGCTCTAAGTGTGCTTGTAGCTTTTCAATTTCTTCCATAGAGTACAGCAAGGATACCCGCCAAAATCTTTTTTGAGAAAAAGAAGGATCTAAAAAGGCAGGGGGAATGATCTCCTTCATCATTTGGGCTCTAATATTCCCTCGATTGATAGCGTCCTTAATGTATATGTTCGGCCATTTATTGTACAGCTGCCGGAGTTCCTTTTTAAGCCGCTTTCGTTTGTTATCGATCTGGCGATACTTGAGGCTGGCTGCTTCGACTTGCTGGTTGAGATCTCTGCGTTTTGAGCGATCATAAAGCATGTTTTCCTGATGGATCAATTGCAGAATATCAAATAATCCATTCAGGCCTGCCGTCATGGTACGACATACCTCAATACAATCTTCGGCTTCTTTGATCTGTCGGTGTTGTTGGTCAATTTTTCGATTGACCTGAGTAAGAGCCTTCCTTTTTTCCGTATGAAAGGACGACACACCTTTTTCTTGCTCTTCCAATAATTCAAGCAGCTCTTTTTTTAGCAGAAGTTGCCGGGGACGCAAAGAATCCAGTTTTTCCCTCAGCACCTTTTCCTCAAACTCGAGTAACTCAATAGATTTTAAGGCTTCTTTATTTTGTAAAAAAGCTTCATAATATTCTTCTCGTTCTTTTTCCAGTTTTTCTTCCTGATCTCCTCGCAGTTTGGTGTAGAGCCAGTTTTGGGATAGCTCTTCGAGCCTGATAACATCCTGGTGCTCCTTCTCCAGTATTTTATTACTTTTTTCCAGGTCTTTGTAGGCCTCTTTAATATTGAAAGAAAGATTCTTCAAATAATGTTCCAGCAATTCGATTTTTCGCAGCTGGTTGTTCGTTTCCTGTATTTTTTTTTCATTAGTCATCAGGTGTAAAAATACAAAAAAGCGACTATCACTAGTAGATAGTCGCCAAATTGGGATTAATTAATTCAGGGAGTATGAAGTCCCCTCACTAATGTTATTTTGAATTATTTTTTATATCGTTAACAACCAGCACTTCCTGCTTCTCTGATAACCAAATGTGCAATTCTTTCTTTTGGGTGTTCACCGCCATTAGGAACTGACAAAGAAATTCGGTGCCCAGAATACCATCTAGTTCTATCCCGGGTACCTTAGCATTAAAATCGCTGAAATCCGAAAAGGTGACACATATGGCTTTGAAGAGTAAAAAGGAACATTTGACATTGAACAACCTTGATAATTTCCCATGGCCCCTTGTTTTACTGACACCTATAATGTTTATGGCTCCATACGGCATTAAATGGTTTTGAAGAGCCTTCTTGTGTTTGGGATGAATAAGTGCTATCTCAGCTCCGGTATCCAACCCCATTTTTAGCTTTGTATCTCCAACAGAGATCTCAAAGTATGGAACATGCCCTTTCAAGCCTAAAGGCAGAACGATGTCCGGTTCATTTCCAGAATAGGACAGGTCCTCTATATTTCCACTTCTATCTAGTTCGAATAATAAAATTTCGCTGCGCAGGAAATCAAAAATCATTTCATATTGATCGAATAATTGGGTGCCTGCGAGTCCAAGTAACGGGAAGTCTTGTGCTACCTTCAGGTGTTGGAGGTCTGTAACGCTTGCATGTTCGTTGTTACACTGTAGGGTGCCAATTGTAAGTGATGTGGTTCGTGCTTTTACACTTTTCAAATGACCGTTGTAATCTACTGCTGTACGGTTAGTAGACCGACTTTTTTTGTCGTCAAAATAAAATTCATTCAGGATCAGAAAAGGGGCACCTGTATCAAAAATCAGAAATCCTTCTCTGCCTTCCACAACGGCTTTGATTAACATCGTATTGCTGTAGGTATAAAACTTAACAGTCTTCGGACTGTCAGCCTTTAAAAAACCTATCAGGAAAAATGCAAAAGCAATACAAAAAAATGTTTCATTGGGGTGTGGGTTTTGGTGTTTTGAAAATTGGGTGTTTACCTAATAGTACCTTTTACTTAATAAAGGTTACTTAAAGAAGTTAAGAGTTCCAGTAAATAACCAATTCCCAGTAATAAGCTGGATAAGGCCGCCAGCTTAATGGCATTCAGCCTGGCCGGTTTAATGTTGGCCATTGTTTGGTATTGCCGGGTCCATTTAATTTTATTGATGCTTAAAGGGAGACTGAGAAAAATAAGCAGACAGCCAAGTGGTAGAATTTGGATAACAACCCCCAGCAATATGACCAGATAGGCAATTATATTTCCGGCAATGAGCACATTCATTCCTGCTGTTCTCCCAAACCTAACCGGAATCGACATCTTATTATGGGCGAGGTCATCTTCATAGTCAAAAATGTTGCTGATCAG
>JAUIKE010000339.1 GCA_030430845.1 Bacteroidia bacterium
CAACTTCTTCAATATTATATCCTCTGAAAGATTTTTCAAACTCGTGCTGCTTGATCTCTAGGGCGGTAATTTTCATTCTTAAATTTTTTAGGAAGTGTTAGTGACAAAAATACACGTACTTTTTAGAATATTCCTGCTTTTCAGTAAAAACGAGTCATTTGGTCCATTATTGAGCTATTTTCCAAAGAGATAAACTACGATCGTCACTGGCTGAAACCAGCGACTCCTCTGAAAGCCAATGAAGACGATTCACTGATGTACCATGCCCGGCGTGACGGGCCTTATCCAGCACTTTGAGCAATTTCAGCGTTTCGGCATCCCACAGTTTGATGGATTTATCCATGCTGCAGGTGGCCAGCAGTTTGCCCGACGGGCTGTAAACAATGTCGTTGATGGTGAACATATGAGCCACCACCTGATTTTCCAGATCGTAGTCATTATTGATATCCCAACTTTTCAAATGAGCATCGCGGCTACCGCTCAGTAAGGTCTCAAAATCGGGGCTGTAGGTCAATGTGAAAACCGAATTTCGGTGAGCGTTAATCTGCTTTTTTAACTCAAAAGTCTGCAGGTCAAAAATACGGATGGTATGATCTGAATACCCTGCCGCCAGCTCCCGCTCCACAGGATTGATAGCAAGTGAACGGACACTTTTACTGGATGATTTGAGATGCTTTTTGAACGCTTTTTCGTCACGGTCTATCACCGTAATGATACCATCGCCACTGGCCACAAAAGCCAGGTTTTGATAGGTCACAATATCAAAAATATAGGCCTTATTGAGGGCTATGGAGAATTTTTGCTCTTTGTTCTCCAGATCAAAAACACGGACGCCCTCAAAGTTTTCTCCCACCCAAAGTTCATTTTGCGAAGCATCAAAATGCAAAGCATACACTGAGTTTTGCATGCGAGCCAGCGGACTACCTAGGTCAGGTTTGCGGCTATCCCACTCCACTATCATCCCATCGCCGGCAGAAGAGAAAAAACGATTCGGGTCTGAGGAGCCACAGACATTATAAACACAATCTTTATGACCTGTGAACGACTCAATTTTCTCTACCTGAAACTTCATTTTTCTGGATAATCAATCAATGTGAAAAGGAGAATGCTCATTTTTTAGAACCGAATTAAATGGCATATTTGAACCTCAAAGATAGACTATGCCTGTACGGTTTCAAAAGAAATGCGATAGCGGAGCCCACCTGCTGGTGTGGGAGGCCAAAGAAGATGCCGAAGAACTTTTCGCCAGTTTGCCCTCCACCATCCTCACAGACGCCGAGTACCTGACCGCTAAGACAGAACAGAAAAAACTGGAGCTGCTCTGTAGCCGGGTTGCCATTCGTCATTTGGCAGCGGAGTTGGGTATTGATTTCGAAGGCATCAAAAAAGACCAACACGGCAAACCGTACATGGTGGGCACACCCTGGGAAATGTCTATCACGCATTCAAAGAAATTTATGGCGGTGGTGATGCACCCCACAAAACCGGTAGGCGTGGACATCGAGCGACCGCAGGAAAAAATGTGGCGGATTACCGAGCGACTCTACAGCCCTACAGAAATAGAAGCCATCGGCAACGACCTCAATACCATGTCCATCTACTGGTCAGCCAAAGAGGCTCTGTACAAACTCTACGGCCGCCGCGGCACCGACTTCAAAGAAAACCTGAAAGTCTTTCAGGAAGGAAACCAACTCAAAGGCGAAATCATTATGCCCGATCATCAGCAGGTCCATGATATCCATGTGGAGCCTGTAGGCTCGTATTTTTTAGTGTGGGCAATCTGAAGTCGAAGAGCCCACATGCTTTGACCTGGGGCTCTTCGACATCTTTTTGAACTTTAAATTTTACGCCTCTTTGTTCTTCTTAAAGGGCTGCCATTTCCCATTGGTCCCGCTTCTCCAAAGCCATTCCAATGGTCCATATTTATACTTACTGAACCACCAATTGCTAAATAAGATCTGAACAAGAAAAAATAAAAGCCCCAGCCCAAGAGCAGCCGTACACGGCAATTTTAACAGAAGGCCCAATCCATATCCGTAGAAAATAAAAATCCCAAAGGCCGCTTGCATGACATAAGTGCTCAGTCCCATTTTACCGACCGGGATCAATGAGCGGACAAAGAAGTGGGTACGCTTTGACTGATACAGTTGAAGCACCAGTGCAATGTAAAGAAGGGGCATGAAAATGTTGGACGCGTCTTTGGCGATGGAGGCCAAAAGCTGGACAAACTCAGAATAAGCCGGTGTGGAAAAATAATAATTCAGGAGGACCAAAGGAATCCCGATCAGGGAAGTGACCAGCGTCAATTTGCGAAGCGGAATTTTATCCAGGTTCTCATGCCATTTTTTTCTCCCGATCCACAGACCCAGCAGAAACAAGCCCGGAATGATCCATAAACGGCCACTGAATATTAAATAATTATACTTATTGATAAACCCGATGGTACTGTTCGAAACCAGCAGTTTTTGGTACTCCCCATCCAGGACCAATTGATAATAGCTCATGGCCAGTTCTACCGGATTCGGGCCGCTAGCTACGGCCTGACTGACCTCTGCCGGCGGATGAAAGAGGGAAATGGTTTTCATGAGGTTCGTCGGGCCGTTCAGGGCCAGAAATAATCCGATGACCAGAATCAGTCTGCTAGGAAGTTTTCTCAATGGAATCAAAACCATTCCAAAGACGGCATAAACGGTTAGAAAATCTCCCCGGTAGTGGATATGATGAACATAACCGATCAGGAAAAGTAAGACTAAACGCCAGGCAAATCTCCATGGACTCGATTCTTTCTTGCTGTCTAAGATCAGATAGAAACTTAAACCGAAAAGCATGGAGAAAATGGCATAAAACTTCCCGAGAAACAAGTTTTGAATGATCTGTAATGAAACCGAATCAATTGGAAGTTTAAGATTAAATCCGGCGTATTGTGGTGGCGTGAGGCTGGCTACAAAACCTGCTGACATATGGGTCATGATAATGCCAAACAGGGCAAAGCCTCTTAAAGCATCGATCTCTTCAATTCTTTTCATTTTAATTTTGGGTTTTGAATCTGGACATTGGGGATAAACACTTTTGAACGATGGATATAGCAGGCACAGGAGGGTCATCCTCCACCTATGTTCACCTGCACTTCCATCAGTGGAATACCCCGGCGTCTACGTCTTTGATAAACTGAATCAATCCTGAGAAATAGGTTTCAGAATCATCGTATTGAGAAAGATGGCTTCCATTGGTGGTGACACTGCGACCTTTCTGAACCTGCGTACTCATCCACTCCATGTATTTGGGGTCCATGGTATCGTATTTCCCGCCCAGCATCAGGGTGGGTACCTTGATTTCTGAAAGCCGGTCAGACACGTCCCATCCTTTCAGAGAGGCATTGCCTGTCACTCCAAATTCACTGTAGCCCTGCATGTAGATGTAGATATTGGGATTGAGATGTTTGAACGCCCTTTCTATGAATTCGGGCCATTCGTCCAATGGTTTTCGCAAGACATGTTGGGTATAATAATGCTGCTGAACCAACTCGGCGTACCGCGGATTGGTAAAGTCTTCATTGGCCTCAAAAGCCTTGATTTCTTCATAAACCTCCGGAGGAAGCTGAGGCCCCAGAACCTCGGCCGCATATTTTTCATACTCCGGTATACTCGCCACCATGTTGGAGATGATCAGCCCTTTCAGATGTTCCTGGTATTTCAGGGCATACTCCATGGCCAGGATGCCTCCCCAGGATTGCCCCAATACATAGAAGTTGTCCTTATTCAGATTCAGGGCTTTTCGCACTTGTTCCACTTCCTCCACGAAATGGTCGATGGTCCAGAGGGTGGAATCATTGGGCTGGTCGCTGTAATAACTTTCGAGTTGGTCATAGTAGATGTACTCGATCTGTTCATGGGGAAGGTAACCGTCAAAGTTTTCAAAGACTTCGTGGGTTCCGCCCGGCCCGCCATGAAGCAGCAAAACCCGCATTTTGGGGTTATTCCCCATTCGTTTGGTAAAGACATGGAACGTGCCTTTCGGCGTCTCGATGGGAATGACCTTGATCCCACCGGTGATTTGGTCATCACTGTTGGAGTAATCAAAATAGTGGTTTTTCTCTGCATCCGCTGACTGAGGGTTTGTGCAACTACCCAGGATGATCGGCAGAAGCAGGAGGGTTAGGGTTAGATGTTTCATCTTTGTTTGTTTTAATTCATCGCTTGTTTCAGGGTGTGGATGAACCAAAGATTCTTTAAAGCCGCAAAAAAAGATCACCTTTTCCTTCTATATATTCTTTTGTACAACTAATTGATGATCAGGACTATAGGAAGGGCTTGGACATTGTTTATGGCTTGTTGTTCCTAAAGCTAAAAAATTTCTCAGAATGTAAAATCAAAATTCGGTCAGACTTATTTTTCTGGAGCAATTGACCACAGGCAAACAAAAATTCGCACCGCCGGGGAATAAGCGAAATCATCATGCCCGATCATCAGCAGGTGCATGACATTATGTGGAACCGGTTGGGGGGTATTTTTTGGTTTGGGTGGTGTAGAGTAATGGAGTATGGGAATTATTTTTGCCGGGCATGGTATAGGATTTCAATTTCAACGGTTTGGCTATGTGCTGAACGTAGAGTAACGGAGTTTTGCATATAGCTAGTGTTATATGCTGTTTTATTAATTACTAAAAATGATATTATGAATTGGACAATCATATTTAAAAGAGAAAAAAGAAATAAAGTAATGCCTGAACCAAAGTTTGAGGATAATTGGAAGGCAGAGCGTTACGAGGAAAATGTAAAGGAAGGGGTACGAAGCCTACAACAAGGTAGAAGCATAAAGATAATGGATGATGGTAGAGGGTATGAATTAGCTTTGGAAATAAAGCATAGGTTTATGTTAGAGTACCAAAAACAAATGGCTGAGAAAATAAAAATTGATGGTAGAGGCGAAATAACTGTCTCTTTTACTAATAGCATATAACGAGCGGATTAATGCATTCCTTTTTTTGTCGGTTTTGTGCAATTGCATTAATCCGCAATATATGATTTTATTTAAGTGTCTAATTATCAGGAATAAATCCAAAGTGTAAGCATTTGTTGTCGG
>JAUIKE010000108.1 GCA_030430845.1 Bacteroidia bacterium
CGATTTATACTGCTAAGTAGAAAAAAGGGCTCCATTTTTTGAAAAAAAAGTCGCCAGTATCTTTCACCTTTGGTGAAACAGCATCACAGCATCTCCCGATTGAAAATCGGGACAGCATCAGTTTATTAGGACCTTTCGAAAATTCGGGATGATTCATGTTTATTAAATGTGAACACTTTTTTTTCTTACCTTTACCCCACTATGAACCAGGAAAGAGTCATCATCAGTAAAGAACGTTTTTGGCTGACCATCGAACGCCTGTGCCATCAGCTGATCGAGGAGTTTGACGACTTCGAAAACACCTGCATTGTGGGGGTACAGGAGCGTGGCGTCATGCTGTCAGACCGCATTTACGAACGACTGGTCGATATCACGGGGATCACTAATATTCCTTATGGTAAGATGGATATCACCTTTTACCGGGATGACTTTCGGCATCGAGACAAACCCTTATCTCCCAGCCACACGAAAATGGACTTCCTGGTAGAAGGAAAAAATGTAATTCTGATCGATGACGTGCTGTATACCGGCCGCACCATTCAGGCTGCCCTGTCGGCTTTGAATGATTTTGGGAGGCCGCGCCGGGTGGAACTACTCGTTCTGGTGGATCGGCGTTTTAACCGGCATCTGCCCATACAAGCCGATTTTAAAGGCATAACAGTAGATGCGCTGGACGAAGCATATGTAAAAGTAGCCTGGTCTGACCGGCACGAGGCAGATCAGATCTTATTATATCCCGATAAAAAACTGGTGGAATAATTCATGGCAAATAACCAACAACTCAGCACCAAACATCTTTTAGGAATTAAATACATCACAGCGGAAGATATCCGGCTCATTTTTGACACGGCTAAAAACTTTAAGGAGGTCATTAACCGTCCGATCAAAAAAGTGCCTTCCCTCCGCGACATTACCATTGCCAACCTCTTTTTTGAAAACTCCACCCGTACCCGTATTTCCTTCGAATTGGCCGAAAAACGCTTATCGGCCGATGTCGTCAATTTTTCTGCTTCTTCCTCATCTGTGAAAAAAGGAGAAACCTTACTGGACACCGTCAATAACATCCTGTCTATGAAGGTGGATATGGTAGTGATGCGCCATCCTGCGCCCGGCGCCCCGCAATTCCTGGCACAGCATATTGATGCGAACATCATCAATGCCGGCGACGGAACGCACGAGCATCCTACGCAGGCACTTCTGGATGCATTTTCAATGGAAGAGCAGGTAGGTGATCTGAGGGGAAAACACATTGCCATCTTCGGGGATATTCTTCACTCAAGAGTAGCCTTAAGTAATATTTTTTGTCTTCAAAAATTAGGCGCGAAAGTAAAGGTCTGCGGCCCGCCCACCTTAATTCCCAAGCACATCGATACGCTGGGCGTAGAGGTAGAGTATGATGTTAAAAAAGCATTGGCCTGGTGTGACGTGGCAAATATCCTGCGCATTCAGCTGGAACGCCAGGATATCAAATATTTTCCCTCCCTCCGAGAATATGCTCAATACTTTGGGATCAACAAAAAGCTGCTGGATCAATTGGACAAACCCATCGTGATCATGCACCCCGGCCCGATCAACCGCGGGGTGGAGATCTCCAGTGATGTAGCGGACTCCGACCATTCCATCATCCTTCAGCAAGTCGAAAATGGCGTGGCCATTCGCATGGCTATTCTGTTTTTACTGGCTGCCCGGGTAAGTGAAGCTCGACAGAAAAGTAAGTAGAAGGTCGAAGGTCGAGGGTCGGAGGATAGTAATTCTCTATTGTAGCCTGTTATATGTTCTACAGTTCAAATTCTATTCACCCTTCGCCCTTCACCCTTCACCCTTCGCCCTTCACCCTTGCATCAAAACTTAAATTATATATAAAAACCTGATTTTTGCGTTCTAATAACATTAGGAGCACAGTTTTCCTGTTTTTGAATATAAAAATGTTTAAATTAGGAATTGACTATTCTATTGGCTAAGGCAGGGGGCCTTGGCGCTTTGCCTTAGCTGAAAAACCATAAACTTCTCGCTATGAGGAACGCATTACGCTTATTTGTTATTCTCAGTTTCAGTTTCTCCCCCGTATTTACTTTTTCTCAATCCTGTGACCAGCTCATTTCGAAGGACGAGTTGATCAATGGTATACACCACCTTCAGACGAACAGCCAGACGATGGTGGTGAGAGGGAACTACATCTACACCCTCGAGTTAGTGAGCGATAACAAAGGCCTCAGCGCTGTTTTTTACTCAAAAGGAGGGGTACGACTACATCAAAGCGACGAACTCATTTTTATCGATATCCATCAAAAAAGAAATACCTACCGTTTTTCGGGCATTATTACTACAGGCCGGGAAGGCAATGCCCCGGTCAACAGCAATTGGCTGCAACTGGATCTCGAAGCAGTCAAATGGATGGCTACCAATGAAATGGCCGTCCTCTACATCAAGAATAACCAGGCCAACGAAATGCGAAAGTTTACTATGACCTCTGCCAGGCAGCGAGAGTTTAAGCAGTTGGCCGCTTGTTTCCTGGCAGCTCTGCAAAAAGACAAGATCATCGAATCCGATATCGAAAGTACGGATGCCGCTCCATGGTTAAGTGATTCAGAAAAAGAAAAAAAGGAAGACAAAGAAGCATACGGAGCCAAACCCATGAATGACCAGGAACTCAGAGACCTGCAGCGTGAATTAGAAAATACCAAACAAAAAATTCGCGAACAGATTGAGGCCGAGTACCAAAAGGCAGAGGACGTTAAAAAGCAAATTGCCGAAGAAATCCTGCTGGCCCGAAATGAAGCTTCCAAACAGAAAAAACAAATCGCCCAGGAAGTAGAAGATGCCCGAAGGCAGGCCCTCCAGGAAATAAGTGATGAAAGGCAGGCCGCTCTTTTAGAACTGGATTCCATTCGCAAAACCTCCAAGGAAGAAATGGCCGTCATTTGGTCCAATTTGCAGTCTGCCAAGTTGAATGCGGCCAAGGAACTGGAAGAAACCAAGCTCAAAACCGCCCGTGAGGTGGCCAACTTACGTGTCCAGTCTGAAAAAGAACGAAACAAGATCCAACAAGAACTCGAACAGGCTCGCCTGGAATATGAGGACGAGGTGGCTTCCGTCAAAACCAACGCCCAGCTCGAAATCCAAAAATTGAGAAAAGAAGTGGCCGGCGAACTGGTCGATATCCGGAAATCCGCCGATTCGGAAGAGCAAGAACAAATCGCCCAAGTAGAAAGATACAAGCTGTCAGCAGCCAATCGCCTGCAAGAGATCGAAGAAGAAACAGCTAACCAGATCGCTCAAATGCGCGAAAAAGCCATTTTTGAAAAGGAAAAAATTCAACTAGAACTGGCCAAGGTGAAACGAGACGCTGCCAAGGACAAAGCCATGGTTCAGGAAAATGCCGAAGAAGAAATGGTCAATATGCGCCAAAAGATGGCCGAGCAGAGAGGAGAAGCCAGTCGCCAACTGGATATGGAGCAGCAAAAAGTAGCAGCGGCTATTGCCGAAATGCAGGTTCGCCTGGCCCATTTTAATGACAGCCTGATGGGCGTTCGACAACAAACCGAGCTGCTGGTTCAGCAACAGCTGGAAGAAACAAAGGATTCTGTCCGTCAGCAAATTCAAAATCTGCGGGACTTCTATCAGTCCGAAAAGCTGGAAATGGAGCAGACCCTGGCCGATGCCAAATCGAATATGCAGGCTGAGTTAAATGGTATTCAGGCCAGATTGGCTGATAAGATCAGCCAGGCCCGGCAAAAGGAATTAGAAGCCCAGCAACAATTGAATGAAAAATTGACCGCTGCTGAGCAAACTACCCAGGCTGAGTTGACTCAACTCCGGAAAGAAATCGCCGGCGAGCAATTAGCAGCCAGAGAAAAGCTCGAAACGGCCAAGTCCAGCTATCAGGCCGAAGTGGCCAAAACCGAAGAGGATGCTCAGGAAAGAATCCAACAGATCAGACAAGAGCAGCAGCAGCAACTCCAAAAGATCAAAGAAGAAGAGCAGAACGCCAAGGTGACCTCTGCTGAAGAAGTAGCCCTCGCTAAAGAAAAAGCCGCCGGAGAACTGGCTCGCCTTCAGGAACAAACGGCCGAGCGCATCGGAAGCCTAAAAACCCGCCAGATTGAAGTTGAAAAAGAAGTCAATCAGGAAATTGCAGCAGCTCGCCTGCGTGCGGCACAGGCCATGGCAGATGCCAAGCAACAACAGGCAGATTCTTTGTTTGCTTACAAACGTTTTACCGCCGAAGAAAAAGAACGACTTTCCAAGGAATTGGCAGCATCTAAAAATGATACAGAGAAAACCATAACGTCTTACCAACTAATGCGGGACAGTACGCTTGCCGCCATCGATGCGGAATTGGTGGCCAAGAAGGACTCTGTTCAAAAGGAATTGCTGGCTGCTCAGGAAGATGCCGCCAAAAAGATATTCAAGGTGCAAGAGCAATCCATCAAAGAAGTCCGGACCATCGAAGAACAAACCCTGCAGTCGATCGCCTATTTCAAAGAAGAGCTAGAGACCAAGAAAAAAGAATTCGCCCTGGAAGAAAATCGGGCCAGGCTAAAGTCCGCTCAGTCGATCGCTGATTTAGAGCAAAGCACCCTTGAAAAACAGGATTCGTTAGAGCACCTTTTTAGGAAGGAACAAGAAAGTATGGCTTTGAAGATTGACTCTCTTCATCGACGAAATGAGACCCAGATTGCCGAAGCGAACAAAAAAGCTTCTGCTTCCATTTACGAAGCCAGGGAAAATGCCCGCAAGCAAATCAAGACAGTTAAGGAAGAAACCGCTGTTGAACTTCGCAGTATCCTACAAAAACATACGGAGGCGGAGGCTCGTTATCAGAAACTTCTGGGAAAGATGAATGAATTGGATGCTCAGATTAAAAAGGCCGAGGAAAAGCTGAAAGCTATCCAGGAAGAAATTGAGAAAAAGAAAAGTAATGGAGGCTATTAAATGTTAATAAACATTAAACTCATAAAATAATTACCGTGTTTTTGTGATTATTAGATAGAATTGCAAAAAAAAATAAGTCGATGAAATTGAAAAACCTACTCATTTTAATTTTTTCCTTGACCATCTCTGCTCTTTCCGCCCAGGATGGTTACCGCATAGAAGTAGAGATTGAAGGATTTGAAGAAGGAGAAATGTATCTGGGATACTACCTGATGGATAAACAATACATCCAGGATACTACTTTAAGGACAGAAGAAGGAACATATATTTTCGAAG
Source organism: Bacteroidia bacterium (assembly GCA_030430845.1). Taxonomy (GTDB): domain Bacteria; phylum Bacteroidota; class Bacteroidia; order Chitinophagales; family Saprospiraceae; genus JANQPA01. The sequence continues at coordinate 5,212 of JAUIKE010000108.1, forward strand.
GTGACGAACCGCTAAATCCGGGCATGTACCTGGTCGTCTTGCCTCCCGATAATAACTTTTTTCAGTTGATTGTGAATGAAGACGAACAGCTGATGAGTATCAGGACCAATTTGAAAAACTTAAATGCGGATATTCAAATTGATGGTTCAGAAGATAATAAATTGCTGTATAATTATGTGAACACACTGAGCCAGCTTCGTCCCAAAGCAGAGGAGTTAGGGAAGAAGATCCAGAGCCTGCCCGTCAACTCGGCCGAGCGAAATAAATTGGAAGAAGAGATGACGAGCCTCAACAATGGAGTGAACGAACTACAGGATAACATCATCAAGGATCATCCGGAATCGATGACGGCCGCCATCATAAAGGTGAATCGCCAGGTGGAAGTACCTGAGTTTGACGGGACACCGGAAGAGGTGAAAAACAAGCAGTACTATTACATGCGTGATCACTTTTTTGATAACATTGACATGAAAGATGAGCGTTTATTACGGTCTCCTTTCTTGTTCCAAAAAGTTGATTTTTTTGTACATAAATATCATGTTCAACACCCGGATACTTTATGTCAGGCCATCAGCCATGTTCTTGACCTGATGGAGGGCACGGAAGAAACCTTCAAATATTATGTGAGTCATTTTCTGAACGAGTATGCCAAGTCCAAACTAGTGGGCATGGACGGAGTCTACGTTTGCCTGGTGGATAAATATTACGGAGCCGGCAAAACGCCTTGGGTGGAAGAAGAACAGTTAAACAAGATCATTGAGAACGGGAATAAGCTCAAGCCGCTGTTGATCGGGAAGATCGCTCCCAATTTTGCGGTGCAGAAAAAAGATGGTAGCAAAACTACCTTACACGATACCAAAAGTGATCTTACCATTCTGTATTTCTGGAGATACGATTGCGGCCATTGTAAGGAGTCCACCCCAATTATGAAGGAATTCTATGAAAAGTACAAGGACAAGGGCGTCAAGATCTTTGCCGTTTGCGTGAAATTTACAGATGAAGTGCCGGAGTGCTGGGATTATATTGAAGAAAATGGGATAAGTGATTGGATCCACACCGTAGATCCTTACCTGAGATCGAAGTTTACCACACTTTATGATATTCAGTCCACTCCTCAGGTCTATATTCTGGATGAGAAAAAAGAGATCTTATCCAAGAAAATCGGTGCGGAGCAATTAGGAGAAGTGATTGATAAGATTATAGAAATGAGAAATAAATAAATAAAACGGAAGCGGCCATTTGGCCGCTTCCGTTTTATTTTAACTTCAATCCTCTGGCAATTTTAGCCCAAACTGTCGGTATATACCTATTCAAATACACTCCAATGACCTCCTTTCTACCCAAATAAACCTCCCTTTTCTGTTTTTTGATCACATTCAAGACCTTCGGCGCGAACTCGGAAGGTTCCCAGCCGCCGGCGGTACTGTCGGCCATGACATTGTTTTTGGAACCATCGCCTTTCAGGGCATTGATGGTCACATTGGTCTTGACATAACCGGGGCAAATGACGGTGACTTTTATATTGTGCTTAAACACTTCGGCCCGCAAACTGTCGAAAAAGCCGTGCAGCGCATGCTTGGAGGCCGAGTACCCTGACCGCCAGGGGACGCCCATCTTACCCAGCACACTGCTCATCACCACAATCTGACCGTCTTTTCGTTCGATCATCTGAGGCAGTACCGCTTTGGTAAGGGCGACGGTGCCGAAATAATTGACGTCCATGATCTTGCGGTCGGTAGATAAGTCTGTATCAACAACCAGTTCTCGTTGAGAAATGCCGGCATTATTGATCAAAATATCAATTTGGCCGAATCGGGCCCTTGCTTTTTCCGCTGCCGGTGCGATGGTATCAAATTGTGCGACGTCCAAGGGCAGGACCATCACTTCGCTGCCTTCCTGACAATTGTTTTTGACTCGCTCCAACTCTGTCTGCTTCCGACTGGAGATGATCAATTTCGCACCTTCTTTGGCAAGGGCATACACCAGGCCTTCTCCGATTCCGGAAGAAGCACCTGTGATCCAAATTACTTTATCTTTGAAATACATAATCGTTTTTTTTCATCAGCTGCAAATTTATAGAATTATCAATCTTTTTAAGTGATTGAGCATATTTAATTATGGTATCAATGACTATATTTGATAAAACAATTAAAGAAAGATTGTACTGAAGCGACTCAGCCCGTTCGCCTACAATCGAACAAAAACTATGAAAAAAGCAATTTTTTGCAGACATGCTAAATCCAGTTGGGCCGATCCTAGTCTCCGCGATTTTGATCGCCCCTTGAACAAAAGAGGATTACGAGATGCGCCTTTTATGGCCAAGGTGCTTAGAGGAAAGTTAAAAGACTTGGACTTAATCATCGCTAGTCCGGCAAACAGGGCTTTCACTACGGCGACCTACTTCGCTGAGGCCTTTGATATCTCAGTTTCAAAGATCCGTCAGGAACAGCAACTTTATCATGCCTATCCTTCGGATATACTGGAAATGGTTCAAAAACTGGAAAAGAAGATAGATACTGTGCTGGTTTTTGGTCATAATCCCGGCTATACGGATTTTGCCAACAGATTCACGGATGATTACATCGATAATGTACCGACTTGTGGTATTTTTCAAATAGAGGCCAATGTTTCGGATTGGTCTGATTTTGACCCAACAACGGCCAGACTGACGGCCCTTCATTATCCGAAGCAGTATTTTACGTAGGTAGATAGTAATTGAGGCTGTCGAAACCAGCCGGCAGGCCGGCTGGTTTCGACAGCCAATAATATTTTGCCCCATTAAAAAAAAAGAATCATTCTACCTTCTACCATTTAACTTAAAATATGAATTATAAAAAACTGATTTTCCTCTTTTTGGGCCTTACCGGCTTTTTCTCCTGCACCAACCAAACTCCACTTTTAGTGGAAGAAGAAAAAATGGTAGACGTGATCAGGGATATTCACATTGCAGAAGCAGCCATGCAAAACCTTATCGATATCACGAAAGACAGCATGGGAGAAATATACTACCAGCAAGTTTTTGAAATCCATCAGGTGAATAAGGCCGATTTTGATTCCAGTATGATTATATTGCGAAGAAATCCCGAGCGATTGGGACTGATCTATGATCAGGTGCTGGCGGAATTCGAGGAAATGAATGATACATTATTTACATATTAATGAATATAATTTTGAAGAGTGTATAGAATCCTCAAAATTATATTCGAACCCTCTTCTTTGCTATGACAAGTGAAACCGATTTAAAAGAGATTGTTGAGGTGATGGAACTCAACAAGGTATTTGAAGGTTTTTCGGATGAAGAAAAATACCAGATAGCGGCTGTCGCAGAACGAAAACACTATTCCAAAAATCAGCTCGTTTTTTCCATCGACCACAAAGGGAAATATTTTTACCTGGTGGAAAGTGGAGATTTATTGTTGAGATTGAAAGATAGCAAAACCAAGGTATACCAGCGCGGCAAGCTCTTCGGTGAGATAGGCCTCTTTACCCAAAGTTACCGGATGGGGACCATCCGTGCCCTCAGCGATTCTTCTTTACTGGCTTTTTCCGGTGAGCGGGTATATGACCCGGAGCAATTACCAATAGGATTAGCCTTAAAGCTGACCAAAACGCTTACCCTAAAGATCATCGATTACATCAATGCTCGACAACAAACTTCCAGCCGCCACCTAATAGCCAGCGGCGAAAGCAATGTGGTAGAGTTTAAAAAGAACCCGTCTCGCTCGGCCATGCATAAAATCCTCAAAACCTTAGTGGCTTTTATGAATACAAAAGGCGGAACGCTTTTCATTGGGGTAGACGATGATAAAACCATTTACGGTATTCCCCTGGAATCCTATAAAGAAATTGATCAGTTCAACCTGGACCTGGTCAATATGATCAACAATCATATCGGCAGTTTCTTCACCAGCTTGGTCGGCTTCGATATTGAAGAAATTGACGGGAAGACCATTTTTCGCATCGACTGTGCTGTGGCCACTCGCCCAGCTTTTTACCGGGAAGGAGGGGAGGAGTTGTTCTATATTCGTTCGGGACCGTCTAACACCCGTTTGCAGCCTAGTGGAATCATCAATTATATCCAGCGTAGATTAGAAGGAGCATAATTTAATCTTCCACGACAAACCGATATCCAACTCCTTTTAAAGTTATGATCTGAACCTTGGGATCCTCCTTCAAATATCCCCTCAGTTTGGTGATGTATACATCCAAATTGCGAGAATTGAAGAAGGAGTCGTCCCCCCATATCTTTTTCAGAATATCCCTGCGCTCTACAGCCTGGTTAGGGTTTTTGGCGAAAATCTTTAAAAGTTCGGCTTCGCGATGGGAGAGATTGCGTGCCTCCGTTCCGATGGATAGTTCATATTTGTTGGGGTCAAAGACATACTGCCCGATCTCGAAATAGTTGTTTTTGGACGGTGATTCAAAAGAATGGTTTTGGGTCAACTGGAGCAGGTTTTTGATCCGAATGATCAATTCCTCCATGCTAAAGGGTTTTTTGACATAATCATTCCCTCCGGATTGAAAGCCCTTCACCAAGTCCTCTGTCTGGTTTTTGGCGGTCAAAAAAATGATGGGCTGCTCAGGAGTTAATTTTTTGATCTCTTCTCCCAGGGTAAAACCATCGACATTGGGCAGCATCACATCCAGTACGCATATTTGAGGCTGGAACTGGCGGTAGGCGTCCATCACATCTTTCCCGTCTTTGATCATCAGGACCTCAAATCCACGGGATTGCAGGCTTTCGTTGACTATTTTTCCCAGGAAGGGCTCGTCTTCGACGTAGAGTATTTTGATTTTTTCCATTGTTTCGTTGTTCGTTGTTCGTTGTTCGTTGACCGTTGTTCGTTGATTGTTGTTCGTTGATTGTTGTTCGTTGACGGTGATATTATACTAGGATATTCGTTTTAGATAACCAATATAGCCATTCAATACTTTGATTGCTCTTGTAATGCCTTTTCTTGCTAATAAGAGATCTTCATCGGAAATATAACCATCATCGTTACATGTTATAAAATCATCCAGTAATTCATTAAGAGAACCTCTGCTAATTCGGCAAAATTGAATATTCTCTTTATGATGATGTCTGCCATATCCTTCTGCAATATTTCTTGTAGTTGATCTTGCAGCACGTTTCATATTACTCACCAGATCATATTTTTCATCTGGTGGCAGATTTTTAACAGTTGTTTTAGTTATTCCAATCACTTGTCTGCATGCTTGCCAACAATGAAGGTCCTCGAAGTTTTCAATTTTCCCCATTTTAAAAAACTTTTTTTTCTTTAAAATAGGAATCTTAAATCTCTATAACAATATTTTTACAAAAAATAATTGAAGTTATTATATTTATGTATTTCACTCCAATAACTTGATTAACAACGAACAACGAACAACGAACAACGGACAACGAACAACGAACAACGAACAACGGACAACGGACAACGAACAACGAACAACGAACAACGGACAACGGACAACGAACAACGAACAACGAACAACTAAACAATATCCTGAAACTTCGGAAACTCAATATAAAAACAACTTCCTTTCCCTTCCGTACTCTCCACCCGGATACTACCGTGATGCTGCTCTACAATCCCGGCTACATAGCTGAGTCCGAGGCCATGCCCCTTTACATTGTGGCGATCACCGGAAGGAATACGGAAGAACTTATCGAAAATTTTCTCCTGGTAGGCCTTTGGAATGCCCAGGCCGTTATCCTGTACTTCCAGTTGAAGCCGGTCGCCAATATCCTTTAGGAGAATATGGATCTGAGGATTTTCTTTGCTGTACTTTAAGGCATTATCGATCAGGTTGTACAAGACGCTGCTCAGGTGAGATCGATCCCCTTCCAACTGAAAATTATTACCGATGGTATGGATATGGAGTTCGGCCCCGTGTTTTTCAAACTGAAGCTTCATGGAGCCGGCAATCTGCTCGATGGTCTGATGCAGGTCGATGCGCTCGATCTTGAGCTGGGGGACCTGCTTTTCGAATTTAGACATTTGCAGGACCTTGTCTACCAGAAGATTGAGTCTTTTGAGTTCGTTTTGGGAGATGCCGAGATACTCCTGTGTTTTTTGAGGATTGTCCAGTACCTCAAAATCACTAAGGGCCTCCAGGGCTACCCCGACGGTGGTGATAGGTGTTTTTAGTTCATGGGTGATGTTACTGATGAAATCGTTTTTGATCTCAGTGAGACGGCTTTGGTTTTGCCAACTTTGATAGATGAGGAAAAAAGAAAAAGCCGTGATGGAGAAGAGAAAGAATGAAAAAAGAATTTGCGGTCCAATCTTTTTGATCAGGTACCACTGATAATTTTCCACCTGAGCAAAATATTGGTTGCTACGGGAATAGTCTCCCTGGATGGTTTTTGTAAGGATACCGGGCAGGGCAGGAACGTCCTCTTCCGGCCGAATGCGATGTATGGTAAAAGGAAGTTTTTGATGGGTGTGGGCCAGGGTATCGGAAAACAAGGTGTACAAGCGGGCTTTGGGGAGGGTATCCGGACCGATTTTAATAGTCACCGAATCACTCGTTGTAAATTCCTTCATGGCGAAAGAAAGGGCCTTAACTACAATTTGGCGGTTGCGCATGGCATCCTCCGATTGGACCCTGAGGTTGAAGTTCTCCAGCTTTTTAACATCCTCTAATCTCCTGGTTCTATTTGCAGGCTCCGTAATATGTACACTGAAAACGGAATCACTTTTTAATAACTCCGATTGTGGAAACCTTTTGGGGGGCGTTAACTGGATCAAAGTATCCGTTTCTATGGTGATGGACGAGTTGCCGGAACGTTCAATAAAAGAAAATCGCTGATTCTGTCTCAGCGAATCGGCTCGGTCATCCAGCAACAGGGCCTTTTGCTTAAGATCAAAAAAAAGCAGCGAATCCCTGACATCGCTGACGACCTCCTCAAAGAGCAGGTTCGAGTCCTTCGCCAGAAAGGCGTATTGTTCCTTGTACTCTTTTTTTAGCCAAAAGAGCAGGAAGATCAATAAGAGCAAAAGACTGATGCCCATCAGCATTTGCATCATCTGAGTTTTCTTCACTACTTGCATATGGACAAATTTAGGGCCTGTTAGTGGTTTGTGCCACCTTTATTAACCTTAATTAACCTTTCTTCTAGGATGATTAACGACTATTTTGAAGGAGTCCTTCTACATTTGATAAAAAAAAAGAAAAACGTTATGAAACCATTATGTACGATTCTTTTGTTCTTGTCACCTCTGTTGATATTTGGACAAAAAATAGAAGGCATTGTTCAATACGAACAAACCATTAATATGCACCGTAACTTTAAAGGGAACGAGGAAATGAAGCAATACATTCCTGAGTTTCAAACTTCCAAAACGGAATTGCTGGTCAAAGGTCAGGAAGTCTTGTACCGTTCTGCACCGGGAGACGAAGAATCTGAATTTGAAAGCGGGGATGGAAATGTAAGAATTAACTTCAAAAGAGCAGAAGCTGTAGTGTATAAAAATCTGAAGGCGAAGGAACAGCTCACTTCTACTGAATTCATGGGCAGAAAATTTCTGATCACTGACGAAGTCGGGAAAACTGCCTGGAAAATGACGGCCGAATCCAAGTCTATTCTGGGATATCCTTGTACCAAAGCTGTTATTCAGGATACGGCAGATGTCACAGAAGTCTGGTTTACTTTAGCGCTCCCTGTTGGGGCCGGTCCTGCTTCCTATGACGGTCTTCCGGGCCTGATTCTGGAGGTGAATAAAAATGACGGTGAAAGAGTCATCAAAGCAACTGCTATAGATTTAAAACCTTTGGAGGAAAAAATCGAAAAACCCACAAAAGGTAAAAAAGTCACCAAAGAGGAGTATGACGGAATTGTAGAAGAAAAAATGAAGGAAATGGGTGCCAGTGGTGGTGGCGGCAGAATGATAAAGATCATTAGTAATTAATTCAAGCGGCGATATAGCTCTCCATTGAATAAATTAAATAAAAGGCAGCTTTTGCTGCCTTTTATTTTACTTTTTTGAGCTCATATATCTAATTTCACGCTTCATTCTTATGAAGAAAAGGAATATTATGAGCAAAAAACAGCGCTTTGAAACCCATGCGATACGTGGTCAGGCCGATCGAACTGACTACCGCGAACACAGTGTTCCTGTGTTTTTAACTTCCAGCTTTACTTTCCCTTCCGCTGAGCAAATGGCCGATACCTTTGCCGGCAAAGAGGAAGGGATCATCTATTCTCGCTACAGCAACCCGAATACGGATGAGTTGATCAGCAAGGTTTGTGCTATGGAAATGGCGGAGGACGGCTTCGCCACGGCCTCCGGGATGTCCGCTGTTTTTTCCAGTATTGCAGCTTTCCTGGAATCGGGCGACCACATCCTGGCCTCCCGGGCTGTTTTTGGCTCTACCCACCAGATACTGACCCAGATCCTGCCCAAATGGGGGATTACACATACCTATGTTGAGCCGGATAAAGTAGAAGAATGGGAAGCCCATATACAACCGAATACCAAAATGCTGTTGCTCGAATCACCTTCCAATCCGGGCTTAAAATTAGTTGATTTAGAGCAAGTTGGAGCCATTGCCCGAAAGCATGACCTGATATTTAATATCGACAATTGTTTTGCCACGCCTTACATTCAACAACCTTCCCAATACGGAGCGGACCTGATCGTGCATTCCGGTACGAAGTGGATGGATGGCCAGGGAAGAGTGCTCGGAGGTTTAGTGGTGGGTAAAAAGGAAATGATCGAAAAAGTGCGCTTTTTCTGTCGCCATACCGGCCCGGCCATGTCTCCGTTTAACGCCTGGGTCTTATCCAAAAGCCTCGAAACCCTGGCCGTACGGATGGATCGGCACTGCCGGAATGCCCTTGAGTTAGCCAAATTTTTAGAAAAACAGCCTGCCGTCCAGAAGGTCTCTTACCCTTTCCTGGAATCCCATCCTCAACATAAACTGGCCCAAAAGCAGATGCGACTGGGCGGAGGCTTAGTCACCTTTGAGATCAAGGGCGGGACAGCGGCTGCCATGCAGTTCCTGAACAAGGTCCAGCTGGTTTCCCTGAGTTCTAACCTGGGCGATACCCGGACGATCGTGACGCACCCTGCTTCGACCACTCATTCCAAGTTAAAAGAGGAGGAACGCCTGGCCGTGGGCATTACGCCTGGTTTGATCCGGGTGTCGGTTGGTTTGGAGCACATTCAGGATATCATGGATGATTTTGAGGGGGCGCTTCAAAGGGGATAGGGTTTACATTTTTGAAGGTAAATATATTTGGATTTTGTGTTTAGCCAAAACTTAGCGGATGCTAGTTCGTCCGCCTAAAGGCGGCCTCGCGATGCTAAGATTCTATTATGGCCTGCAGCCACAGATGCTTAAGACTGATTCAGTTGATGCTTGGAGTTTTTTCTATTCATTTAGTATAAAAAGACGTCAGTATCATCACGCTGAAGGCGTGACAAGCATCTCAGTATCGCGAGGCCGCCCTTAGGCGGACGAGCTAGTATCCAGCTCCACAAGTCCTGTCACAGCCTTCCTGCCTCAAGAAGAAATTTCCACCTCAGGAGCAACAGTCTTTAGCGATATCAAGCCATCCACATCCCCCAATATTTCATCAATCAATCCGTAAGCTTTGGCTTCCAGTGAGTTCATGAAGCGATCGCGGAGGAAATCTTCCTCGATCTTTTTCCAGTGGTGGCCGCAGTTTCTTCCTACGATATGGAAGAGCTGTTTTTCGATTCTTTCCTGTTCAGTGTAGGCGATGCGGACATCCTCGGTATAGCCGCGGGCGCCGCCGCCGGCCGGATGCATGTGTATGGTTGCGTGCGGAAGTGCATAGCGATGTCCTTTTTGGCCAGAGCTCAACAGCACCGTAGCCATGCTGGCGGTGGCTCCTATCGCGGTGGTGTATACGGGGGCCTTAACCATCTGCATGGCATCGTAAATAGCCATGCCGGCATAGACACTGCCGCCCGGACTATTGATGTACAGATTGATTGGAAGCGTACTGTTCTGGCTATCGAGATACAGCAGCTGCGCGACGATCAAATTAGCGATCGGGTCGTTTACTTCTGTGCCTAAAAAAACAACTCTTTCTTTCAGGAGCAGACTATAAATGTCAAAGGCGCGTTCGCTATGATCATTGGCGTCAATGACCATAGGGATGGTGCTTGCATGAAGTGGATTCATAACACATTTTTTAAGGTCGAAGGTCGAAGGTCGAAGGTCGAAGGTCGAATCTTCTATGGACCTACTACCAAATTTGAGTGATTTGATTTTTTAATGGGGTGTCTCCCTCGGGGCCGAGTAACTGAGCCTCGATTTGGCGGAGTTCTTTTTTGAGCTGACGTCGGGCGCTGAGCCGGACGAGTTGGAGCGTTCGTTTTTGCCATCGGACCTTATCCGCCAGCTCGGGATGCTTGTGGAGCTGCTTTTTGAAGACTTCGGCCTGTCGTTTGCTCATCCAGCCAGATAAAAAACGATCGATCCGCCGGCTTTCATTCCATAATGTCATCATAACTCAGATTTTTGGATTTGACTTCATTTCTGATTTTCTCCAGGCATTTGTATTTCTGGACCGTAGCAGAGCGGGTATTGGAAAAACCGAATTGTCGGGCAATTTCTGATAGTGGTATCTGGTGGTAGTAGAAGGACTGCAAAATTTCGAGGCATTTTTTTCCGGCGGCTTCCACAAAGCGGAGCAGGCGGCGCTGCTTTTTGTTTTGATGATAAAAATCGGGTGGAATGGAAATATTTTTTTCCCAATCAGTTAAGGGAATATCATTTTTGATTTTGTGGTATTTTTTCAACCAAAGCTTTTTGGCTATACCCAGCACATAAGCCGGAGGATTATCACAGTTTTCCAACAGCCCTTGCACGGTTTTTTCATAAAAAACGATGAGGCTGTCCTGGAAAATGTCCTGCGCCTGTTCGCGATCCCCTCCCATGCGTTTTACCCACCTGGCGACGGAAGGGAAGCTGGATCGGTAAAGTTCCTTGAAGAGGAGCTCTCGTTTTGTTTTGGAATCATTTGTTATGGTGATCATATGCTTAAGTTTGATCGTTTTAATTTTTTGTGATGCTTTGCTATGCCAGTACGCTGCGGATGCTGGTTCGTCCGCCTGGGCGGCCTCACGATGCTAAGATTCTATTGCGGCCTGCAGCCGCAGATGCTTAAGGCTGATTCAGTTGATGCTTGGAGTTTTTTCTATTCATTTAGTATAAAAAGACGTCAGCATCGTCACGCTGAAGGCGTGACAAGCATCTCAGCATCGTGAGGCCGCCCAGGCGGACGAACCAGCATCCGCAGCGTACTGGCATAGCAAAGCATCTACTACATCGTTCTTTTTTTTCAATAACTATCACCCAAGATCCCTGATTTTTTGAAGCAAATCTGATTTTTTTTTAAATACTGTGGTGAAAATCAAAAAATGCGAAAGAATATTATTGTATTTGTGGAAAATAAGAAAGTTGTTTACTACAAAAAGTACTTTTCGGATTTTTTCTACTTTTACATAAATCCAATAAAATACCCTTAAAATAGATTTGTATGAAGAATCTTTTCATTGTAATCATGTTGGTCTTGTGCACAGCCGGATATTTGACGGCCCAGGAAACCTTTCCTGTGAACGATGTGCAGGACAGCCGGGCACATGCCTATGCGTTTACGAACGCCACGATTTTTACGAAGTACAACACCAAACTGGAGGGCGCGACTTTGCTGATCCGGGACGGTAAAATTGAAGCGGTGGGCACCTCCGTGCGTGTTCCTGCGGGATACACCACCGTCGACCTGGAAGGAAAGTATGTTTACCCTTCCTTTATCGATATGTATACCACTTACGGAGTGCCGGAACCAGAGCGGCAAAGAGGAGGATTCGGCGGCGGCGAACAGATCCAGTCTAATAAAAAAGGGCCTTACAATGCCAACGAAGCGATCAAATCCGAAGTGAATGCGGTCGAACATTTTACAGTGAACAGCAAGGATGCCAAGGCAATGCGCGACCTGGGATTCGGCTCGGCGCTGGCTTTCCACGAAGATGGGCTGGCCCGTGGAACTTCCGCTTTTGTGACCCTGGCAGAGGATACCGAAAACGAAGTCGTGCTGGAGCCTAAAGTGGCGAACCATTTCTCTTTCAATAAAGGAACTTCCCGGCAGAACTATCCTTCTTCTGCGATGGGCTATATCTCCCTTTTACGCCAGACGTATATGGATGCCCAATGGTACAGCAATTATCCAAACCGGCCGTTTACCGATTTATCCCTCGAGGCCTGGCTGGGCAATCAGGAACTACCGCAGATCTTTGAAGCTAACAGCTGGATCAATATCACTCGGGCAGATAAGATCGGCGATGAGTTTGGGGTGCAGTACATTATGATGTCCGGAACGGATACTTACCAAAGAATCGAGACGGTTAAAGAAACCGGCGCTTCATTGATCGTGCCCGTTAACTTCCCTGATGGTTACGATGTGGATGACCCGATTGATGCCTACAAAGTTTCTTATGAGAATCTGAAGCATTGGGAAATGGCCCCTTCCAACCTGGCTCAGCTCGAAAAAAATGGACTGACCTTCGCCCTTACGACCAATGGCTTAAGACGCAAGTCGGATTTTATGAAAAATCTGCGCAAGGCCATCGAATATGGATTATCTGAAGAAATGGCCCTGAAAGCCCTCACCGAAACTCCGGCAGAGCTGTTAAAGGTCGGCGATAAAGTCGGCAAGCTGGACAAGGGCATGGTGGCGAACTTCATCATCACTTCCGGCAATGTATTTGACGGCGACGCCACTGTGTTTGAAAATTGGGTGCAGGGACAAAAATATGTGATCAACGAAATGAATGCTGTCGACTTAAGCGGCAAGTATATCCTGGCCATGAACGGCGAGAATTACGACCTGGAAATCTCCGGTAAGCCCGGGCGTCAGAAGGCTAAGATCGTTATGGATGATACCACTAACATCCCCGTTAACTTTTCAGTGGACGAAGAGATGGTCTCCATTAGCTTTAATCCGACACCTAAGGATAAAAAATCGGGTATGGTATCTCTGAGTGGCTGGGTAAGTGGCAACAACCTCAACGGCCGCGGCCAGTTGCCAAACGGAGAGTGGACGGATTTTGTGGCTACTTTTTCTGAAAAACTGGAGGAAAAACCTTCTCGGGGAGGAAGGGGCGGTAGCCCTAAATCTCCTGAAGTGGGAGACATCGTATATCCATTTGTGGCCTACGGCAACACCCAGGTTCCACAGCAGGAGAACATCCTGATCAAGAATGCTACCGTATGGACGATGGAAGATGACACCAAAATTTTGGAAAATACCGATGTATTGCTGCAAGATGGAAAAATTGCCCGTATCGGCAAAAATATCAACGCCCGAGGTGCCCGAGTGATCGACGGGACCGGCAAGCACGTAACGCCGGGTATCATTGACGAGCATTCGCACATCGCGGCTACTTCAATCAATGACAGAGCCACGAATTCCGGTATGGTGAGCATCGGTGATGTGGTGGACTCGGAAAGTCAGCGGATTTATCAGGCGCTTTCAGGAGGGGTAACAGCCGTACAGGTATTGCATGGCTCGGCTAACCCGATCGGTGGCCAGTCTGCTTTGATCAAACTACGCTGGGGTAAAACACCGGAAGAAATGAAGATCAAAGACGCCGACGGCTTCATCAAGTTTGCCTTAGGGGAAAATGTGAAACGTTCCAGTAGTTCCAGCTCTATCCGCTTCCCCCAAACTCGTATGGGAGTGGAGCAGGTGTACGTAGATGCCTTCCAAAGTGCGCGTGATTACGAAAAAGCCTGGAAGAATTATAATGCCTTGTCTGCTTCGGAAAAAGCAAAAGCAGAACCTCCGCGCAAAGATCTGGCTATGGAAACCATGGTTGAGATCCTGAACGGAGAGCGCTTTATTTCCTGTCACTCTTACGTACAATCGGAAATCAATATGCTGATGAAAGTGGCAGAGCGTTTCGGTTTCAGAGTGAATACCTTTACTCATATCCTGGAGGGCTACAAGGTAGCCGATAAAATGAAGGAACACGGGGTAGGAGCTTCTACTTTCTCCGACTGGTGGGCTTATAAGTGGGAAGTGCGTTATGCGATTCCTTACAACTCGACTATTATGATGCGGGAAGGGGTAGTGACTGCGGTTAATTCTGATAATGCTTCCCTGATGCGCCGCCTGAACCAGGAAGGTGCCAAAGCTATCAAGTACGGAGACTTAGATCCTTATGAGTCTTTGAAAATGGCTACTATCAATCCGGCTACCTTGTTGCACCTGGATGACCATACAGGTAGTATCAAGGTGGGTAAAGATGCGGATGTAGTGGTGTGGTCCAATGATCCTACTTCCATTTATGCACGCGTAGAGCAAACCATTGTGGATGGTACCGTCTATTTCGATCAGCAGAAAGATCAGCAGAAGAAAAAGGAGATCGAGGAAGAGCGTGCTCGTATCATCGCCAAAATGAGATCGGCTAAGGCCAATGGTGGTCGTACTCGCCCTGCCATGTCTTCTTACTATCACGAGTGGGAGTGTGATCATTTGCATGTGTATCAAGGGCATTGATGTTTAGGGGTTCCATGGTTCCAGATGGAGAGGTTGATAGTAGATCAAGCTCATTATTGTAGCTTGTTGATTAGCACGCAGATACCGCAGATTTCACAAATGATTGAATCTGCAAAATTTGCGAAATCTGCGTGCTTCAGAAAAAATCATCAATAAAGAGTACCAACTTTCAAAGTTGCAACATCTTACGGAACCTCGGAACCTTGAAAAATTCAATTCAAAAAAATAATAATAAATCGAAATGAATAAAATCAATATAGTTTTTTGCTTTATCATGTTGTGCTGTAGCGCGGGCTTAATGGCTCAGACGCGCGTAGTACCTGCTCCTGCACAGGAAAAACCCATGCTGCTGCGCGGAGCCACCATTCATGTAGGGAATGGGACGGTCATCGAAAATGGGGTGATTGCCTTTAACAATGGCAAAATTATGGCAGTAGGAGAGGATGGCCGCACGGCGCTTCCCAGGATGGCCTTTGAGGAAATGGATGTGAGCGGTAAGCATATTTATCCTGGCTTGGTACTGGTTGGTTCGAACCTGGGCTTGGCAGAGGTGAGTTCTGTGAACGCTACGCTGGACCAATCAGAGCAGGGCGAGTTCAATCCGAATGTCAGGTCTATCGTGGCGTACAATACGGATTCTGAGTTGATTCCTACCTTCCGTTACAATGGTATTTTACTGGCTCAATCAACTCCTTCGGGAGGGACGATCTCCGGCTCTTCTACTGTAGTACAGTTAGACGCCTGGAACTGGGAAGATGCAGCTTACCATACGGATGATGCCGTCCATATGTCCTGGCCTCAAAAAGAAATCGGAGCCAGATGGTGGTTGGGAGAGACTGAAGGGCGGAGAAATCCTAATTATGACGGGATCGTTCAGGAAGTAGATGATTTATTTTCAGACGCGAAAGCTTACAGCGCTTTACAGAACAAAGATGCCGTTAATTTGAAGCTAGAGGCTATGCAGGGGCTGTTTGATCGCTCCAAAGCTCTTTTTATCCACTCGAATGATGCCAAATCCATCGTTTCGGCCGTAAAAATGGCCCGGAAGCACGGCGTGGATCGCATTGTTATCAATGGAGGATACGAGGCTTTGTTGATCAAGGATTTTATTAAAAATGAAGGCATTCCTGTTGTCTTAGGGGATATCCACGGTTTACCCAGAAGAGATCACGAAGACACGGTTTTCCCCTATAAAATGGCCAAGGAATTCTACGATGCCGGTATTGAGATCATCATCAGCGGTGGTAGCGGATATGCGGCTCGTAACATGCCTTTTTATGCAGGTACTGCTGTTGCACACGGCCTTCCTTACGAAGAAGCCATCAAAGCGATGACGGCTACCCCTGCCAAAGCCTTAGGCATTGGTGATCGTGCCGGCACCCTGGAAAAGGGTAAGGATGCGATGATCATCGTGGTAGAGGGTGATTTGCTGGATATGAGAAGCAGCAACTTGGAACATGCCTTTATTTCCGGACGAAAAATACAGCTGGATGCTCGTCAGCAGTGGCTGTATAAAAAGTATTCGGAGAAGTATGGTCATGATACAAACAAGAAATAAGAGATAAAACGGAAACGCCCCCGACCGGGGGCGTTTCTGTTTTATCTCCTGTTTGTAGTGATCATTACTTGATTCCCTTCCCCAAATCCTGAGAGCTTGTAAGTAAAGCTCAGCATAAAGTACCTGCCCAGATTATTGATCCGTTCCTCCTGGATGAAGTTCAGATCAGCCGTCCGGTTGATGCCCAGATTCCGGTTGAGGATGTCCTGGACCGCAAACTTGATCTCTCCGCGATTGTCCTTTAGGAAAAATTTAGAGATCGAAGCAGCCCAGATCGGTACTTCCTGAGCAGCATTCCCGCCAATACCCGTGTATATGCGATAATCCAAAGTAGTCAGGAAGCTCCAGCTTTCCTTGATGTCAAAGCCAAAATCAGCGAAGAAATTCTTATTGGTGTATTCCTGGTTGAAATTGGTGTTGATGGAATAGGTGGAGGTGGTCCAGGCCAGCTCGGCCCCGATGGTCCAGTCGATGATCTCCTTCTTTTGATTTTCCAGGCGCAGGGTATTGGTCCAGGTAGTGCGATTGGTGGTGTTTTCGACTTCGTTGACGAAGGTGATGCCGCGATTATAGTTGATGTTCGATCTTAAGTTGATACGCATCTTGACGGGCTTGATGCGGGTACCGAAGGACGCATCGCCCATCAGCATATGATCGTTCTGCACGTTCACCGGTGTGGTGGTACGGATCAGGAACTCGTCGATGAACTGCTGGTTTTTGATGCGATTTTTCGTGTAGGTATAATTGGCGTTAAAAAATACATTGGTCATGGAGAATTGATCAAAGAGGAAAAAGCTGGAATTAAAGCGGTGCCTAAATTCGGGGCGCAGTTCCGGATTGCCGACGTAGATGTTGAAAGGATCGCTGTTATCGATGATGGGCTGTAGCTGCTGGATGTCCGGCTCATTCACGCTGGTTTGGTAATTAAATCGGACGCTCTTTCCGGTGCCGAGTTCCAGAGACCAGCGCAGAGACGGCAACCAATTGAAAAAGGAACGGTCGAGGGTGGTGTTGGTCAGGATCAGATCGCCGTTGATACTGGTGCTTTGTGCTTTCAGACCGGCTGTCAGGTTAAAATCCTTTTTGTTGTATTTTACGTCAAAGCCGGCATTGTGGTAGGTATACTGGTTTTTGTACTGATTACTCAGCTGCTCGTTGAACTCGTTTACATTTTCCACCCGGTCGAATACTTGCCGGTCCAGGTCGTCGATGCTTTGCTGAAGGTCGTAGGTCAGGGTCAGGTAGGTGGCTTTCATAAGCGGTTCTGTGTAAACCAGTCTTAATCCATATCCCTGCTGGTCATTCGTTTGCTCATTGATCTGAACAATGGTGTCGGAAGAGATCAGGCCGTCGTTTTGGTCAAAGAAATTACTGACCGATTCGAGCGTGCCGTCCAGGTCATTATTACCGAGCTTGAAGGAAAAGTTGCTCGACAGGGTCCGGCCTTTTTTATTGAACTTCATGCGGTAGAGCAGGTCGGCATTAAAGCTGGCGGTGTTCTGGTCCAGTTGGTTGTTCCGCTGATTCCGGCTATTCAGGGCTTTTTCCTGGCCCTGGTCGGATTCGTTGGCAATGTTCGTTTGGGTGTTGCCAAAGTTGCCGGAGGTACGCAGTTTGAGCGATTGGGTTTTACTGATCTCGTGATCCAGGGTGAAGTTCATGCGATGGTTTTCATTTCGGGTATCCTGTTCGGTGACGTCGGTAGAGGTGATGGTGCGGTCGGAGAGGAACGTAGAGCGGTCAACAACCCGGTTGATGTCGTTATTGATGTTGGAATAAAAATAGCTGCCATTCACCTCCGTTTTATCGCTAAATTCCTGATTGAGGTTCAAGCCACCGGAGAGGGTAGTGATGAAACCGTCATTATTACCGAAGTTCAAGGGCAGGCCCAGACCGCTACTTCCGCCGCCGGCATCCAACTCGAGACTGATTTTTCCGCCTCCGCTCATCAGGTTTTTCATGCCGCCCATAAGGTTCAGGTAATCCCCTATGGAAAAGCCTTTATCGTTCACATTGTTGGCCATGCCGATGAAGGAAAGCTGTTGTTTTGGGGAAAACTTATTCAGGTTCGCTTTACTTTGAAAGCGACCCTGATCGCCATGTCCGGCCATGAGATTACCGAAAACGCCTTTTTTCTTATCGTCTTTCAGTTCCAGGTTGATGGTTTTTTCTTCTTGTCCGTCATCGATGCCGGTGAATTCCGCCTGATCTGATTTTTTATCATACACCTGCACCTTATCAATCGCATCTGCCGGCAGGTTTTTGGTCGCCATTTTAGGATCATTTCCAAAAAACTCTTTTCCATCTACGAGTACTCGGTTGACCGTTTCACCCTGCGCTTTGACGGTCCCGTCGCGCTCCACTTTCACGCCCGGCAATTTTTTCAACAGATCCTCTACGACGGCATTCGGCCGGGTTTTAAAGGCATCCGCATTATAATTAATGGTATCCTTATTAAACTGGATCGGAATTCGATCCGCCTCCACGGTGACCTGCTGGAGGGTTTGGTTTTCGGGCCTCAGGACGATTTGCCCCAGCTTGAGTTCCTCATCGGCCGGCCACTGGACGAGTTCGGAATAGGACCCCAGGCCGATGTAGGTAATTTGGAGTCGGTAGTCGCCTTTATCGACATTTTTGAGCAGGAAACTCCCATCGTCTTCGGTTTGAGAAAAGGACACCAGGGTAGAATCGGCCGCCTGAGTGAGTAAGACGGTGGCGGCCACCAGCGGCGCATCGGTACTATCGGTGACGATGCCCCGGATATCGATCTTCTGGGCCTGTAGTTGGGTATTTAGAAAGAACAAACAAAAGAACGCAATAACAGTCGGGTAAATCTTCTTGGCTTGCATGATATGAGTGAATTTTTTGTAAATGTAAGGCGGGGTGGGGAAAAAGGAGGTTAAGCGAGCTTGAAGTAAGGTTAAAAAAGGTTAATAGTGAATAGGATTGCTAGGATTGCTAGGATTGCTAGGATTGCTAGGATTATAGGATTATAGGATTATAGGATTATAGGATTATAGGATTCTGGGGGTATTTGTCTTTAGGCCGGTGTATAGATTAGTAATATTGAACAAGAGATGGCTTTATATAAGAGTGAAGAGGGACAAAACTGCGAAAATCCCCGCCTTCGGCCGGCAGGAGTTGAAGTCTGTGTCAAAAAAAGGTCATCAATCAAAGGCAACTGTCTCTACGGGGCTGAAGAAATCCGAAGCTAGCTATGAACTAAAAAAAGACTTTAGAGGCCGGCAGTTGAATATGGAGGGATTGGATGGTGAGGGTATCTTCGGGGCGAATTAATTCTTTGGCTTCATAATCGTTTTCAGCAGGGGAGTGGTAGGTTTCAATTTCTTGTTTGTCGGTTCTGACGATCCAGTATTCGGGAATGCCGGCTTTAGCATAGAGGGGAAGTTTAATTTCTTTTTCTACTTTATAAGAAGTATTAGCGACTTCGATGATTAAAAAAACATCGGATGGTTGCGGATGCTGCTCGGTATTTCGATTTTGTTCTGTTTTAATGAGCGCGATATCCGGTTCGGGTTGGGAAAACTGTGGTATTTGTATAGGGTTTTGGATGCTAATATCTGCCTGGTTTTCATCCAGATGGGTAAATAGTAGCTTAGCGATTCTATTAATGATCAAGGCATGTTGGGGGTCAATTGGACTCATCTGAAATATTTTACCGTCAATCAATTCAATACGCTCGTGTTCTGCGAGGATGCCGGAGGCGGTCATCTTCGCATAATCTGCCACGCTAATCAATCGCTGTTTTAATTGAGGAGTCATTTTTTCTTTTAAAAATAAAACAAAAAAAGCAGAGGGGAAAGTTTCATTGGGGGGAGGTATTGTGAAAAGTGGGAAAGTTTCGTATTTTTGAGGCCGCTTTGGCGGAGATAATAAACGGTGGCGGAGCCGCCGTTTATTATAAAACCTTTTCTGGTCCCATAGTACAACGGATAGTATGTAGGTTTCCGGAGCCTAAGATCCAGGTTCGATTCCTGGTGGGACCACTTTTCTTTCCTTAAGCATCCTCATTATCAGGAAAATACACATCTTAATTACTACCGAGTTGTCATTTGAGTTGTCGGATTTTGATTGTGCTAATTTATGATAAATTTTGAAGACCTGCCATTGTAGATCTATTTGTGCTTTTCAAAATGAATAATTTTCAGAAAAAATTAGGAGAGTGGGAAAGAGGGGGCGGACTCCTGCGGAATCATGACATGGTATGAGGAACTCTGATTGTTAAACCCTAAAAAACAAAAAATAACTTTTCCTGATTTTCGTAATAAAATTAACTGGTCAACACCACCGTGAATACCACTTTAGCCTAATCAACTCACAAGGACAAATTATTCAAGAAGGACCATTGATCACTAATCGCATCTCAGTGATGGATTTTCCTAAAGGCTTATACTTTTTTTCTATACAATCTGATGAAGGCTGGAGGTATACTAGGTCAATTGTGATAAAATAAACTCTTTTTTAATTTCCTCTTATTGCTTGCATAATTTGATCAGAAAAAACTATTATCCCCTAGTTGAAAATGAAAACAAATAAGCGGTGTTTGTTATTTCTGTTTGCTCTTTCCCTTGCAATCTATTCCTATAGCCAGCCTGCATTTACATGCGATGGTACAGCTTATGTCAGTAAAGAAAAAAAGTTATTTGCTATAGATTTTAATTGGGAAACGGGTGAAACAGAACTAACCCCTTTTCCTGGTTCATTATTATTTTCAGATATAGGAGCATTAGGCTACAACAGAAAAGATAATTTTATTTATGCTTTGGGTAATGAGTCAAATGAATCTACAATACTGTTAAAAATTGATGCCGAGGGCAATGCTCATATCCTGGATACTTTAAATATATCCGGCTGGGAACAATCAACAGGCAATGGAGCAATATCGAATGACGGGAATACTTTTATTTTTCATATGACGAATATACATACTATTACTCCGGACATTCCCTCAAGTGCAATCGGAGTCGTTGAATTAAATACTCCAGATTATAAATTCACAATTAAACCACTAAAATCCCAGTTTGGAGAACTCCCTTTATTAACATCAGATTTAGCCTTTGATCCTATCACTGATTCTCTGTTTGGCTATTCTCACTTCCCATTGAAGGAAAGAAGGCTAGTTTATTTGAATAGATTTGTTCCAAGCTTCGATGATACATTTTTTCCCATAACAAATATATTCACTACGGATGCATTATTTTTTGATGCCTTTGGCCAACTTTGGGGATTTAACTATCAGTATATGCATAAAATTAATACCTCTAATGGGTTGACTCAGACAAAGGAAATCGAAAATATCTCGCCTCTGGATGGATGTTCTTGCCCTTACACTGTGAAATTACAAAAAACAGTTTCACAGGACACAGCCTTCACTTGTTCGGAAGTATTTTACACTTTTAAAATATCGAATTTTGCAAAAAAACGGCAAAGCAATGTTATGTTAAGAGATAGTTTTCCACTAGGCTTTGAAATTTTGGAAATCGTGTACAATCCTTTTGGAGGAATCCAGCAGGGAATAGGTACCAATCAATTGACTATTTCAAATATGGAGTTACCCTATATTGTAGATAGCATAGTTGTTCTTGTTAGAACCCCAGAAAAGGATACTGGAATATTTTTTAATCAAGCCTCACTTTACAATGTAGATTTATCATCCGGAAACAACCCTAACAAAATTGTCTATTCAGACTTTCCTTTCACACTAAAAAGGAATGACCCAACTCCCGTTGTGATCAAATCTTTCAACAGTGAATTGAGGGACACTACCATGGAACTTTGCAAAGATTCAGTTATCATTTTAAATCCGATTCCACAGCAAAATAATTTTGAATACAGCTGGAGTGATGGTACTAATGAGCCAACTCTAACAGTTGCTGATCCCGGTATGTATAGTGTGACGGTTAATTCAGCTTGTTCGATAAGTTCTGCGACTTTTGATATAAAGGCTTCTGATTTATCCGTTGATTTAAATACAAAAGGAGAAGTAGAATTTGGAACAACCATTCAAATTCTGCCATTTATTACCTCAATGTCGAATATAGCTTCTTACCAATGGGAAGTAGGAGATTCCGTTTTTTCAACAACCCAATCTAGTCTGGAATGGACACCTGATTCTAATATTCCAATCTCACTAACCGTTACAAATGAATCAGGTTGTAGGGCCGGTGATTGGATCAAACTTAAAATAGTTCGACATATTTTCACTCCCAATGCTTTTAGTCCTAACCATGATGGAATAAATGACTGGTTTTTTATCCAAACCAAGGTTGATATTCCCATTAAAACCATGCGAGTTTTTAACCGCTGGGGAAATTTAGTCTTCGAAAAACAGCATTTTTTTACCAATAGCGAACAGGACGGCTGGAATGGAAAGTATAAAAACGACATCTTACCGGTGGGAGTATATGTTTGGTGGGCGGAATTAGATTTTGGATTAAATGGTGTAGAGGTTTTTAACGGAGATGTTCTTTTACTTTCACAATGAATTTTTTAATAGGGGTGCTCTGGTGGAGTATCCGAACTTCAATAATAAAAACAACAGTTATGAAACATTTTTCAGCAATCCTATTCTTGAGTTTTTTAAGTTTTAATCTTGTTGCACAGGAGGTTACCATCCCCAAAAATATCAAGCTGGAAACAGAAGCAGACTATAAAAAAAGTGAACCCCTGGTACTAAAAAGTATAGAATGGATACAAAAGACTCCCTTATCTGAAAATGCAGCCAAACGAAAAGAATTAAATGGGTTTCTAATTCAATGGATGAGCGGTAGTCCTAACGTTTCAATAGAAATAGCTCCCAATCTGGTGCCGATGGATGCTGCTGAATGTTTAATGGCCTTTATGAGTGGTTGGGCAAAATACAGCCTTGAAAATAATTACTCGAAAGACAAGCAGAAAGGCGCTATGGCAGGAGTGGAAAGAATGATTGCTTTTTATGAGAACAACAAATCTCAAATCGGGAAAACTTCGGCTGTGGAAAAACTTATCAAAAGGAAGAAAAAAGGGAAATTAGAAAAATATGTGTCAGCTTCTCTTACAAATTGAGAAGAGTGTTTTTCTACAACTGATTTGTAAGTCTCTTTCTAATTATCCAACTTTCTCTGTATATTAAAAGGGTTCTTTTAGCAGTTGGTCAAGATGACCTATGTTGCCAACCTAAAGATGAAACATAGGTTATCTTGAATCCTGTTTAGGAGCTCTCATTTTTCAACTAAAAACCCCAACCTATGATTTCGAGAATTAAGTCGGTAGTATACGTTGCTCTATTTATCCAAGTATTTTCCACATCAGCCATTTTGGGGCAAAATCCTGATCATACTGCTGAATTTGAATACACTATTGAAGGGATTGTTAAAGATGGAGAGGGGATCAAATTAGCTTTTTATACTTCTGATGAAAATTTAGATGAAAGAAGGACGACGATCATAGAAGATGGTAAGTTTTCATTCAAAGGAAAGGCTGCATTCGTCCAACAGGCATTTATCAGATTTGAAGAAGATATTGTAGAAAACAAACCTGCCTACAGAAGCATCCCAATTTTCCTCGAACCTGGGACAACTACTATCCAATTTAATTATATCATTGAACATGGCCTAAATAGCTTCT
>JAUIKE010000340.1 GCA_030430845.1 Bacteroidia bacterium
TGGGTATGTGGTGGGGTGTCGGAAATTTAAATTACCGAAAGCTGCTGTTTGCTGATCCCAATGGCCGGAAGGCTAAATTGGCTGTTTTCTGGCTGCGGTGGGTTGTTCCTGGTACATTATTAGCGGTGCTTGTAGGATATATATATAGTAATTTAATATAGTTTGGTGGGCCCAAGCGGGCCCACCAAACTATATTAAAAGGTAATTTTTGGTTACCTTTATTTTCATCCAAAAACAAAATCCACTCCATTATGTCAAAAGATAAAAAGGACGGGATCCATGCACTCAACCAGGAATTTAACAAGTATGAAGGGGTCAATAAGGAGCATGAATATTATCTGGTAGAAAACCAGGAAAAAGACCAGTTTGATGAGGATTTTGTAATCCAGACCTGTGATATGCGGGCGTATTTTGAAGGAGGAGAAGAGGGCAAAGCTGCATTTGCTCAAAAATTGGGAAGTGCACTGGAAGAAATTGGTTTTGCTGTTTTAACCGGGCATGGAGTGGACCCCAATTTGTATGAGGAAGCAGAACAAAAAGTAGTCGAAATTTTTGAAAATATAAGCCTTGAAGAACGAATGGTGTACGAAGCCAAACGCCATGGATCTGTTAATCAGGGGTATTTCCCAATTAAGGAAACGACGATCATCCACCCTGACCTGGTCGAAGGATGGGTGTTTTGCCGTCGGGCGTTCAATTTGCCAGACGTTGAAAATTATAAGGAATCCGACTTTTGGCCACAGCCTGGTTTTGAGCCGGTATTCAGGAAAGTGGTCGAAGCTCATGAAGGACTCATCCTGCCCATTATGCGAAGCATTCTGTCTTACCTGGGCTGTGCTCCGGATCTGTATGATGAAAAATTAACGGCTACCAATTTCGGATTTCGCCTGAATTATTACCCTCCGATTTCAGATGAAGACCAGGCCTCAGGAGCCGGACGCATGCTGGGACATGAAGATGTGGACCTCTTTACCATCCTGCCTGCTCAAAAAGTGGACGGCCTGCAAGTTTACAATAGGGCCAACGGCAAGTGGATTCGACTGAATCCCGAACCGGGCTCCATTATTTTGAATACCGGCGATTATATGCAGCGCCTCACCAATGATCGCTTGCCTTCTACTACGCATCGGGTCAGCAAACCGAAGAACCCTAATTTATTCGGCAATCCTCGTATCTCCCTTCCGATGGCCATCTATTTATGGGAAGAGGAGATTCTGGAAGTGTTGCCTTGCCTGGACGTTCCAAAGTATGAACCCATTTCTGCCATTAAATTCCATACCGGGATTACCAGTAAATATTACGGGGATGATTATGCGGTGGAGGAGTGATAAAAGAAAAATATAGTTTATGTCGGCGCCACAGGCGCCGACATAAACTATATTTAAAGGTAATTACTTAAAAAACCTTACCGCTTTCTTAACTAGAATGTCGCTTTTTTTCAATATCGAGAAATAGTCCTCTCCTAAATTTACACTCAAATTGAAAATGATTTGAGGTATACTCCTATCTAAACCTATTTAAACCGATCCGAATTGAAAAAAGCAATCTTTATCGCCTTAGCTATAATGGGTCTGGCTTGCTCGAAGCCGGGAAACGCTGCCCTGACCGGGAAGTGGATACTGTCCGAAGAACTGATAGATATTGGGGATGGAAAGGGTACATTCAAAGCAAGCAACACCCAACTGATCATCGAGTTCCTGGAGGACGGCACCTTTACTTCCTCGCATAGCTTTTGCCCGGGAGGGGCAGCTAAGAACAAAAAAGGCACTGGAACTTATTCCACAGCAAGTAGCAAAATTTTGCCCGCTAACTGTACAGCTGGAGAAGCAGGAAATATCACTTTCGAACTAAGCGGTAGCGAACTCATTTTGAGCCTTCCGGGAATAGAAGCCCACAAACAAAAGTACCGGCAGCTAAACTGATCATTAAATTAAGCCAATGAAAAAAATCACTCTATTTGTGTTATTGCTGATGAGCCGGAGCTTGTTGGCCCAGGATGTGAAAGTGCTGGACCTGGAAACGAACGACGTCGTTTATCTGGCTTCTACCGATCGATTGTATGTCTCCACTTCAGAAGGCGTCGCTTATGGAAACAGCCTTTGCGTGGTGAATCCTTACCATGGAACGATCGATACCTGTTTCTTTATTGGCCACTCGCCGGGGATAATGGCAGTGTCAGATGATGAAAAGTTTATCTACATCGGTCTGGAAACAAGCCCCGAGATCGTCCGCTTTAATGTTGAAAACACAACTATTGGGCTGCGGATACCTTTAAGCAGAGCAGAAAACCCTCATCGCCCCTATTTTGCTGAGGATATGGCGGTCGTGCCCGGATCGCCTCATATCATCGCCGTCGCACTGAAAGAACCGGATTCCCTGCCGCACCATGCCGGCATTGCCATTTACGAGAATGAGGTCATGCGCCCACTCACACTGCCGGCCGCTACAGGCAGTAACAGCATTACCTTTGATACCCAAACCGGTTTTTTATACGGATACAGAAATGAAACCAACACGGAGTATTTAATTCGACAAATGAAGGTGACGGATAATGGGGTAGAGGTGGAAAAAAGCTTTCCCGATTTATTAGACCGGCCTTACGATCAGATAAAATATGCCGACGGAAAGTTGTATGCCCATTTTGGGAAAGTGATCAGCCTCAGCAACAATATTCCTGCTTTGGAAGGGAGGTTTGAGGTCGGGGTTACCTTTCCCGTAGTTGAACCCCTGATTGATTCCAACAAAGTGATGTTTCTTAACGCAGCAGACGCGGCCATTTCTTTCCAGGTTTTTGATAAAAATACGTTAACCCTAATAGACCAAATGAATTTCCCCAATATTAGAGGGAATCCTTACAAACTGATCCACTGGAGTGGTGAAGGCATCGCCGCCTTTATTACCCGGGATTACTTTTCAGGTGAGCATAGCAGGCTTGCGATTATGCGTAGTTGCACCTCCAGCATCTCGGATGCCCCTGTGGTGGGATATGATGGCCTGGCCTGCAAAGGAGACACCGTCAGGCTGTATGCGGAGGACCCTATCGGACCGGTCTTTTGGTCGAACGGCCAAACCGGGCCAGAGGCGAAGCTGGTTTTTAGCGAGGTGCTATTCTGTTCAATAGCGGATGAAAATGGTTGCCTTAGCCCCGCTTCCAGTTCGATACTGGTTTCATTTTATGAATACCCTGCATTGCCAGTAATATCTTTTTCAGAGGACAGCCAGTTTTTATACAGCCCGTTTGATTACGGCTTCGGGATGCAGTGGTTCTTGAATGGGGAGCCCATTGAGGGAGCGGATGCTCATGAGTTGGAATATACTGAGCCGGGAATATATACTTTTCAGGTAAATTGGGGGGGCTGCCTGTCAGAGCTCTCCAATGAGCTGGCCGTCATGTTAACGGATGTGAAGGAACCTTTCGGGAAAACCGAGTTTCAGCTTTTTCCGAATCCTGCCACTGAAGTGACTTATATTCGGCTTTTTATCCCTGAAATTGGTAAGGGCACCATCTTTGTCAGCGGTTTGGACGGGAAAGTTTTACGCTCCTTTTCAATACTTCCGGGGCAGGAACTGCAAGAGATCTATATGGCTGAACTTCCAAGCGGCCTGTACCTTATCCAGGTTTTTGATGAGTCGGGGAGGCGACTCGGTATAAGTAGGGTGGCTAAACTTTGACGAGACAAGAAGTTGAGGATGGCTCAGAACGACAACCCAAGGCGACGCAGAAGGAATTGTGAGCCATCCTTCTCAATTTTAACGAAATGATTGGTTGATCTTCTCCAAAGCCGCCATCCCCGGATTCAAAACATCCTCCCGCAATTGATTTAAAGGCGTCTCGACAGTACCCATCATATCATGGAGGTCTTTGGTTTCAGGATCGATGTAGATTAAGCCTGTCAAGATATCGCCCATCATCTTGGCCTCCTGAATTCGTTGTAAAGCCGATTGTCGGTTGCTTGGATCCCAATTAGGATTGAGTTTGCTAAGCTGCAGCGTGGAGCCGTCGTGCAATTCAATAGTAGTACTTTCGCCTTCGCCGTATTCGACGGTAATCTCCTCTTCTTCCGGCACGAAATCCACCATGCCGGTAGCTTTCA
Organism: Bacteroidia bacterium; assembly: GCA_030430845.1. Taxonomy (GTDB): domain Bacteria; phylum Bacteroidota; class Bacteroidia; order Chitinophagales; family Saprospiraceae; genus JANQPA01. The sequence continues at coordinate 4,095 of JAUIKE010000340.1, forward strand.
TATACTCCCGCACATATTCGTAGCTTTTCGTGGAGCCCTTATTGTTGTTGAAGGTTACGCAGGGAGAAATAACGTCTAATAAGGCGAATCCTGGATGAGACAACGCAGCTTTGATAAGTGGGATCAATTGAGTTTTATCACCTGAAAAGCTGCGTGCTACAAAGGTAGCATTTAATTCGAGGGCCAGGCCTACCAGGTCAATGCCCGGATACTTGGTCTCCTCGCCCTTTTTAGTCACGGAGCCAATATCGGCTGTAGCGGATTCTTGCCCCTTGGTCAAGCCATAACAGCCGTTGTTCATGACGATATAAACCATGTTCAAATTACGACGAATGGCATGCACAAACTGCCCCATTCCAATAGAGGCGGTATCCCCATCGCCGGAGATCCCGATATATTTTAAGTCTCGATTGGCTAAATAAGCACCTGATGTAACCGACGGCATCCGGCCATGTACAGAGTTAAAGCCGTGGCTGTTGCCCAGAAAATAGGTCGGTGTTTTTGAAGAGCATCCGATACCAGACACTTTGGCTATCTTGTGCGGTTCAACCGACAATTCGTAGCAGGCCTGAATAATAGAGCCGCTGATCGAGTCGTGTCCACAACCGGCACAGAGTGTAGAAATGGCTCCTTCGTAATCTGCCCGGGTAAAACCGACGGCATTTTTAGGGAGGCCAGGATGACGAAAAACAGGTCTTATGTAGGACATATTTTTTTAGTTTGTTTGATAGCTTGTCCCGATGAAATCAGGATTGGATATTGGATAGCTTGGATATATTTCGAGCATTATTTTTGTTAAGATTACACTATTACACTATTACACTATTACACTATTACACTATTACACTATTACACTATTACACTATTACACTATTACACTATTACACTATTACACTATTACACTATTACACTATTACACTATTACA
>JAUIKE010000109.1 GCA_030430845.1 Bacteroidia bacterium
GCTGACGTTTTTTCCTGCTATTTGATTAGTGGGATGCACTATAAATGAGCCGTTGGTGACGGATGATGCTGGCCCATACGGGCGATGCTGGTTGATCCGCCTTCGGCGTCACAACGATGCTGAGATGTTTATTCCGACCTTTGGTCGAACTGATGCTGACGTTTTATGGAGGTAAAATAATATATTAAGTACCTTGTTTTAAGTTCGATGTTGTCTTTCGAGGGCGGATAGGAAACGATTGAGTTTGATGCCTAAATTGTTGATTCGTTTTTGTAAATCGATGAAAAGAATTTCATCTTTTAAGAACTCTGTTTCAAAAAGTATTTCCAGGTGGTCCATGGTTTCATCATTTGAAGATAGGGCATAAATAATAAATTTGATATAGTCATTTTTATACCGACGGCGACCATACCCCTCAACTATAGCCGATCGGACGGATTTCATAGATCTTCTTATTTGTCTGCCTTCTTCATACATTTCAAAAGTTGGAAGCTGCAAACTCATCTTGTGAATGTCAATGCTTAGCTCACGGGATAATTGCCAGACCTCTAATTTTTTGTAACTCATGATTGCTAGGTTTTATTAAGTGAAGAATCTCCCTCATCTATCCCCTCCCTGTTTATAAGACGCGAAAAGCTCAAAATTCCATAAGATTTTTCTCCTAAACCCTCAGTTTTTCATGAAACTACTATCATCTTATAGTGCAACCCACTAATCCAATAGGAGGGGAAAACGTCAGCATCCCTTCCGATCGAAGATCATCATCATTGAGACGCCGCAGGTGTCTCAATCAGCATTGCCCGTATGGGCCAGCATTATTCGCCACCAACGGATTGTTTTATAGTGCAACCCACTAATCTAATAGCAAGAAAAAACGTCAGCATCCCTTCGCCGCAGGCGAATCAGCATCCAGCATCGTCGATTCACCGCAGGTGAATTGACAAGTATCACTTCAATCTAACTTGATCCCCTCTAAAATTGATATCAATAATCTAACTATACCATTGCTCTTAAACTGCCACACATACTACAGCCTGCGCTACGGAACCTGCGCACCACAACAGCTCGTCGAAAAGGCCGGGCGTTGGGGCTGGAAAGTATTGGCCCTGACCGACATCAACAATACCAGCTGCACCTACGAATTCATTCGAAGGTGTAAAGAACAAGGCATCAAACCCATCGTTGGGATCGACTTCAGAGATGAAGAGCATCGCTGTTTGTACGTCGGACTGGCCAAAAACACCGAGGGCTTCCGCGAACTCTGCGCCTGGCTGAGCCAGCACTCGCTCGAAGGCAAACCTCTGCCCGTCAATGCCCCGGCTTTCCGGAATTGCTTCGTGATCTATCCGCGCCTGTTCAAGCCCATTGATCAGTTTCGCGACCATGAATTTCTGGGCATCCGGCCCGAGCATGTCGCCCGGCTGTTCTCACATGAGTTGCGCCATCATCAGCACAAACTCGTCATGCTGAGCCCGGTGACCATGCTGGAAGAGGAAGATTACCAGTTGCACAAGATCCTCCGGGCCATCGATCGGAATACGCTGCTCAGTAAACTCACTAATAAAGATGTAGCCAAAGCCAGCGAACGCCTCCTGCCGCCCGAAACACTCGAAACCTACTACAAACAATACCCTGGCATTATCAGCAATACCCGCCGACTGGTTAACGCTTGCGAGATCAACATGGAAAGTAGCCTGGCCAATAACCGCCAAACCTTTACGGGGAGTAAGGAGGGTGACTACAAGCTGGTCGAAAAACTAGCCCTGAACGGTTGTCTGAGACGTTATGGAGAAACCAATAAAAAAGCGAGGCAGCGGGTGGAGAAAGAACTGTCGGTTATCAAGCGGCAAGATTTTTGCTCCTATTTCCTCATCACCTGGGACATTGTACGCTACGCCCGCTCAGCCGGCTATCATCACGTAGGGCGGGGGAGCGGGGCCAACTCGATTGTGGCCTACTGCATGGGGGTTACCGATGTCGATCCGTTGGAACTGGACCTGTATTTTGAGCGCTTCATCAACCCTTACCGGACCTCGCCCCCCGATTTTGACATCGACTTCTCCTGGGACGAACGCGATGATGTGACCGATTACATTTTCAAAAGATACGGCAAAGACCACACAGCTTTGCTGGCTACTTACAGTACCTTCAAAGGTCGCTCTGTCATCCGGGAGATCGGTAAGGTGCTAGGCCTGCCGAAGGAAGAGATCGACAAGATCGTGCTGCATCCGGAGGATCGGGCCTCTCATCATGAACTGGCCAAAGAGATTTTTAAGTATGGAAAAAAAATGGAAGGCCTGCCCAATCATTTGTCGATCCATGCCGGAGGAGTGCTTATCTCTGAGAAGCCAATCCACTATCATACCGCCCTGCAAATGATGCCTAAAGGTTTTCCCATTACGCATTTCGACATGTACCATGCCGAAGACCTGGGTTTTCACAAGTACGACGTACTCAGTCAGCGAGGGCTGGGCCACATCAAAGATTCGGTAGAGTTGATCAAGCAGAATACCGGCCAGGCCGTGGATATTTATGATGTGGAGAAAATCAAGGAGGATGAAAAAGTAAAGACTCTGCTCCGATCCGGTCAGTGCATGGGGTGCTTTTACATCGAATCGCCGGCTATGCGAGGCTTGCTGAAAAAACTACAATGCGATAATTACGTGCACCTGGTAGCGGCCAGCTCGATCATCCGGCCCGGCGTGGCCCGCTCGGGCATGATGCGTGAATACATCCGGCGCTTCCACGAGCCGCACAGCTTTAAGTACCTGCATCCGGTATTTGAAGAGCATCTGGGCGAGACCTTCGGGGTGATGGTTTATCAGGAAGATGTCATGAAGATCGTTCACCATTTTGCTGATCTGGATCTGGATGAGAGTGATGTGCTCCGGCGGATTATGACGGGGAAAAAATACCAGGGGGATACCTTTAAGTTATTACAACAAAAATACTTTGACAACTGCCGGGCCAAGGGCTATCCGGAAGAGCTCATCCAGGAAGTCTGGCGACAGATCGAGAGTTTCTCCGGCTACTCCTTTTGCAAGGCCCACTCGGCTAGCTTTGCGGTGGAGAGCTTTCAGAGTTTGTATCTCAAGGCTTATTTCCCATTAGAATTCATGGTAGCGGTGATCAATAACTTTGGCGGTTTTTACCAGACCGAATATTACTTCCACGAGGCCCGCATGCTGGGCGGGCGGATTCATGCGCCTTGCGTGAATCACAGTCAATATCTGACCACACTCAAAGGCCAGGATATTTATATCGGCTTTGTACATCTGCATCAGATGGAGCGGAAGGTGGCGCATCGCATCGTGTACCAGCGAGCCGTGGCCGGACCCTACCGCAGCCTGGAAGATTTTGTTAATCGTGTATCCATTACCGCTGAGCAACTGGAGATCCTGATCCGGATTGGGGCTTTTCGCTTTACGGGAAAAAGTAAGTACGAGCTGATGTGGGAGAAAAACGCGGTGTTTAATCCAAAACGTAGACCTGAACATGGCCTGACCTTGTTTGAGGAGGAAAATCCCTTGTCCTACCAATTGCCCTATCTGCATGAGGGGGAAAATGATCAGGCATTCGATGAGATTGAGTTGCTGGGCTTCCCGCTTTCTTCTCCTTTTGATCTGCTCAAACGAGATGATTGCGACGACTGCATTGATGCGACCAACCTGGCTTACTATGCAAATCGGATGGTGAAGATCCTGGGCTATTACGTCTGCAAAAAAGATGTGCGCACCGTCAACAGCAAGCACATCGCCTTCGGCACCTGGATCGATCGCAAGGGGAATTTTTTTGATACGACGCACTTTCCTGGTTTTCTCAAAAATCACCCGTTTCGCGGGAAGGGAATTTATTTGATCGAGGGGAAGGTGGTGCTGGAGTATGGTTTTCCGAGTATAGAGGTGATCAGTATGGAAAGGTTGGCTTTTGTGGAGGATGGGCGGTATTAGTGAGATGCAGCAAGCTAAAGTATGCTGTCCGGACAAGCTGAAGCTTGTAGTCCAGCGCCTACCGGACAGCAAACTTTCAGTTTGCCAGGACAGTGAACTTTAGTTTGCTGAAATAATGTGCTACGGAGCAATTTAATTTTTTACAAAAGTGATTCCCTTAACCCTCCCCGCATTCAATACAAATCCCTGAACCTGCTCATCTGTCCGATCAAACTTTAATTGCACAAAACCATCGAAAACTTCAAACTCATCTTTTTGGGTGGGCGCTGCCATTATATTATCAGAAGACTTCAGCATCAGTTTTAATTGGTCTCCATCCAATTGGAAATGATAATAAGTATCGAGTTCTTCGCTGTAATATTTGCCTTCATAGATCTTTAGTTCAGCAGTAGAGGTTTTATATTTCTTTTTGTCTTTCTGCTCATTATTACGATTTTGGGCGCTTTCCTTTTTCTTTCCCAATTGATCTTTTAGGAAAATATCCGCTATTTCATATGCTCTGGCAGTAGGGTTAAAGTTAGCGACATTGGCCAGTACGATCACCGAAAACTTTTGCTCAGGAAATCGAATCAGCTGAGTGCGGAATCCCAGCATGCCTCCGCCGTGACTGACGGTTCTTAATCCTCGATACTCTCCATGGCCCAGTCCGAAGGCATAATCTAGTTCCTCTTCATTATTCAAAACACCTTTGGTGTGTATCAGATCCAGAAATGAGGAACCACCTACTTTCCCATGATAAAAATTCTGATCCCATAAATAAAGATCATTCACAGTGGTCAGAAGATTTCCATCACCCAGAGCATCAAAGTTTTGGACAAAACGGAGGTAGCCGTTTCCTTCGGGCCGATAGCTCACCACCCGGTTTTTAGTGATCTGGTTATGGTTGTCATTAAAAAAGGTGTTTTTCATGCCCAATGGCTGGAATATTTTTTCATCGGCATATTCCCGAATGCTTTTTCCGCTCACACGAGTAACGATCTCCGCCAGCAGGATATAGCCCGAGTTGGAGTAAAGGTACTCCTCTCCCGGATCGAAATTCAGGGCTTTCTGCCGGCACAACAATTCGATTCCATCACTGATGTTGAAGTAATCCTCAAAGCTTTTCCCGGCCAGGGACATCAGGCCGAGATAATCCCTCAATCCACTGGTATGATGCACCAAATGCCGGATGGTGATGCTCTTGCCATAATCCGGCAGCTCCGGTACATGCTTTCGAATATCATCCTCCAGCTTCAGTTTCCCCTCTTGTACCAGCAGGGCAATGCAAGCCGCCGTAAATTGCTTGGAAGTGGACGCGATGTAAAATTTAGAATCGGCATCAATGGGTACATTGTAATCCAGGTTGGCGGAGCCATAGCCTTTGGTATAAATAAGTTTTCCTTTCTGGATGATGCCAACAGCGGCACCAGGGGAGTCTTTTTGATCCCATTTTTTGAATAGGTGATCTACTTTTTCAATTTGAGATTCTGTTATTTGGGCATTTAAGCAGAAAAAGGGAAATAGGAAGAGGAGTAGGGTGGTGTAAAGTGTTTGCATTTTTTTAGATAAAGATAAGAAACTCCTGAAGTGTGTGCTATTGGGGGAATTTGTTAATCAAAATCTATAAGCCCGGGCTTCTCATCGAATAATCTTGGAAGATTAGAAAAGAAGAACAATCTTATTAAGAACCAAATTGAAGACTAAAACAACAACGATGGGATCTCCAGGGCATATCAAAATACCAGGTCGCTTTGGCAAAGAGTTCAAGCCCAGAAGGGCATTTACTGAAATGAATGAGTACTATCGGAAGAAGATAAGTACGCGACCTACCGGAAAAAAAGCGGGAGCCAATCGTCGTCCGGAGCATAAAAGAAGAGATATATTCGGAAAAGATCTCTTGGAAGATGTTCTTGTTAAAGCGATAGGCCTTTTTTTAGCATTTTTGCTGGTGGTGCTTATAATCACTATAGTGAAAACCCAACCTGTACTATTCGTGCCCGCAGCAGAACGGATGTTACCAAAAATTGAGGAACGAAGTAAAGCTGAAAAGGATAATGCGTATGAAATGTACGTTCAGTCAGGTAAGAACTATATTAGAGGAGGCTATTTGGACCGGGCACAAGTTGAATTTACAAATGCATTAAGCATATACATTTATGGCCAGTCAGCTCGAATAGGATTAACGCAGGTCTTGCTTAAGAAGTGCCAAACCACAGGTACTCTTTGTGAGGAAGCGGAAGAGCATTTGATATTTCTTCGAGAGATGAAATACATATCTGAAACCGAGTTGAATGATATGATTAAGCCATGAAATTTGAGTTCTATAAAGGGTATATGGGGCAATAGACCCCATATATCCTTTTTTACTGAATCAAAGGTATTTGACTCAGACCTTGAATTAAATAGTGAAAATGAGAAAGAAAAACGTTTTCCTCCTCGGCTCCCTCCAGGCCTTCACAGCCCTCGGCGCTATCCCTGCAGGCCTGTCCATGATCCTGGAACCAGATGGCTCCGGACTCGGCCTTCCACTTGAAACCCTGCAGGGCTCGCCTTTTTCTGATTTTTTGATCCCGGGCATTTTATTATTGATAATGAATGGGGTGTTGCAGGCACTGGGGGCTGTTTTATCATTTGCCAAAAATACACAGGCGGGAAGGGGAGGTGTGTTCCTTGGAATCCTGCTCACGGCCTGGATTTGCATTCAGGTTTACTTCATTGGCCTGATTACTTTTTTGCAGCCGCTTTTTTTCTTTATTGGTGTTGCAGAAATATTTTTGGGACTTCGATTGATTAAAGTATAGTCACTTTGTTTATTGGCAAGCTAAAGCTCGCCCTCCTGGCAAACTGAAAGTTTGCAGTCCTGTAGGCTATCGGACAGCAAGCTTCAGCTTGCCAGGAAAGCGAACTTTAGTTTGCATCGATTCTCAAAAAACCATCCAATTAACCAACTAAAACACCCCCTCAGGAGTCTAATCCCTAAACCAACTCATTCCCAATGAAAAAACTCACGCTGTTTTCTATTGCCGCTGTCGCGGTTTTATCCATATTATTTTCAGCCTGTAAAAAAGAAACGCCTCCTTCACCCGAGGCTGTTTTGTCGGCTGCTATTAAAAAAATCCAGGATCACCCAGGTATTCAATATCAATACCGCTCACACTGGGACAACCGCTTCAATGAATCGACTTTTGCCGATTCGGCCCAGATCATCTATTCCAAGCTGGACAGCAGCCAACATGGTTTTGGCTTCTATGTCAATTCCTTCAATTATGAAAGTGCCGATCTTTACGACGGCTTCAACTACAAAGAGATCCGACATCCCGATAAGCTGATCGTCGGGCATGATCGGGAAGAGATCGCTGGAGACTCGGCTTATTTTTCAAGTAAGATGTTTTTCTTACGTACACCTTTTGAATTGACGGATGAGAAAACCTTCGACAGCGTTTGGGATACTGTGATTGACGATACCCCTCTTTTCGTTTATCAGGAAATCAAAGAAACACCTTCGGTATTGGATAGTACCAGGACGATCAGACAGGATAAACGTTATTTCGTGGATATTGAAAAGCAGATAGTTCGACGAATAAAAGGCATTACCCTTTCTAACGGAGATACCACGCAGATCATCGAACATGTGTTTTATGATATTCAATTCGAGCCGGAAGAAGTTGACTTCACGGGCCTTGAACAACCGGCTTTTGACACCTATACAGAAGTCAGCGAGGCCGACCTGGAGAGCGAACAGTATCTTAATCAGATCGCTGCGGGTGATCAGTTGACAAAAGCTACGTACATAGATGTTCAAGGTCAGGAGGTGCAGCTTTTCGGAAAACCCAAAACCAAAAGTCTGCTCATGTTCTCTTTTATCGGCTGCGGTGGCTGTGAATATGCGATGAGCGAAATGAAAAAAGAAGACTACAAAATCAGGGAAGGACTGAATTTGTACTATAGTAGTCCGGAAGATAAAAGTTCGACCCTGCAGTCTTATCTCGATAAAAAAGGATTCCCCTTTGGAGCCTTTTCAGAGGAAAGTGATATGAACGAAGATTTTTCCGTATATGCCTTCCCAACCTTTGTGCTGATCGACTCGAAAGGGGCCGTAAGCCAGGTGGTGGCCGGGTATACGGATGAAGTGAGAGCAATGGTTTTTGGCGATAAAGATTAACTAACACCGCATGTCAGGCCAAAGAACCAGGTAGATGATTCTTTGACCTTTTTAGGCTATCACCTGCTTTTGTAATGATTGCATATTGCGCAATATGTCGATTATTAAACCAGTGATAGCAAAATGACCCTTCGAAGCCAAAGCAATGCGGAAGCAATTTTCAAAAAACGAGATGCCGATAAGGCCTCTTTCGTATGGAAACATCCTGCTTGTAAAAAAACGCCCTTAAGAGTGATCATTTCTGGTGGCGGGCCGGTCGGTTTATTATTGGCCAATCAGCTAAAAGAATTATTTGGCCTGAACGTAAGCGTCGCCGTTTTTGAGGGAAGATGGAAACAGGCCGGAGGTGAGATTGTCTGGAAATCTGAAGAGGATGGAAACAAACGCCGCTCACAGGTGATCACCTTGCAAAGCCGGCCACTGGCTATGCTGCCTCCAGCATTGAAAGAGGCTTTACTGCCGGAAGGAGGCTATTCCGAGGTTTGGCCACATGGGAAGGATTCTCCGTTTGAATACGGTCGGCCCTGGAACATTCGTATTGTGGATATAGAAGATCGATTATTGGAGTATGCCAAAAAACAGGGTGTCCAACTGATACCTGAGTGGTTTAATCCGGGAAAAACAGACCTGATAAATTGCGATATCCTGGCCATATGCGAGGGCAGGCGCTCCCAAACCCTCCATCACTTTAAAAATGAATTCGGGGAAGCAGATGTCTCTCCCTATTCTCTACAAGGCGTTCAAGTAGAGGACAAAATCCTGGGTTTGAAGGTGAAAACAACGCTAAAATGCCCAGAAACGGTTTTGTTCTCCATCATCCAGAATCGTTTTCTTTTAAATACCAACGACAATGGCTACGGTTATTTAAATATGAGGTTGTCGCCTGAAGAGTCAGAAGAATTTCAGCATACAACAACACTGCGTGCTACCAGGCTGTGGCCGAGGATTCTGGACGGACTGAAGCTGTTCGGGATCGACGAAAATGACTTACTAGCCATCAGTTGCTTTAGCATTTCAATGGACCATCGCAGCAGATTTTCGACCATCCTGCATTGGGCCCCATCGGATCATCCCACTTATGGATTTTTGTTAGGCGACACTGCAAACGCCATTCACTTTTGGCCCGGAAGAGGACTCAACCAGGGAATCCTGTCGGCCATGTCACTGGCTCTGTGTCTGAAGGAGCGATGGAAGATTGGAAAGAGCCTGAGGGAAGCGGATTTTTCCAAGCATGAGGGCATTATGCACATGCTACAGCACAGACATAAAAGCCGGGCCTGGTATGCCATGGCGCATAGAAACGGGGGAAATGTTCAGCCGATCAGCAATTCTATTGCGATGGGTTTGAAAAAAAAGGATATAAAGCGAGCTGAATTGCTGGATGCTTTACTGGAGCGCAGTACTCAAATGTTGAGTCGATTAAAGGGGCGTTTGCCTGAGCTTCCCTCCCCGGAAACCATCAAAAAACGATTGGAATTACTTTCTGATGAAACGCTCCATGTTTTGGTCCTTAGCAAGGCTTGGGACACCCAATGGTCGGGTGGCCCGGAAGTGGACCTGGCAATATTTTATCCAAATCATAAATAATCATCCGATGAAAACCTATTTTTTACCATTGCTTATTCTGACTTGTCTTATTCAGGTAGGATATACTCAAAATGACACCGGCAGACAGTGTCATATCTTTTATTCCCAGAACACTGATTCATTTGAAAAGTGGATGGGCACTCAATCCCGGATTAAATCTTCTAATTCGGAAGAAGTCTATACCATTCCGGTGGTTGTCCACATCATCCATCAGGGAGAAGCTATCGGAGAGGGTTTGAACCTTTCTGAAGAACGGATACTCTCTCAAATCCGAGTCCTCAATGAAGATTTTCGTAGAAAAGAAGGTACTCGCGGCTTCAACAATCATCCTGATGGAGGAGATGCCCGGATAGTATTTCAGTTAGCGCAAACCGACCCATTTGGCAAGGCCACCAATGGTATTGTTCGGGTAAATATGAACGAAAGGGAAGATCCTCCTTTTTCCGGCAGTATGATTGCGCTGGGAGCTTACTACAGCTTCTGGGATCCCAGTCAGTATTTAAATATCTGGACATTTCCCGGGGTGCAGGACTTTGGCTTGGGGGAAGCTCGGTTTCCCATCAGCGACTTGCCGGGATTGGAAGATGAACCTGGTTTTTCCATTCCGGGCATTGATAGTCTTCACGGCGTCCCCGTCAGTGAGATTGATGGAGTAGCCGTCAATGCGCATCATTTCGGAGAAAGTAATATGGACTCTAAGTACAATCTGGGCCGTACCGGTACCCACGAGATCGGCCACTTTTTGGGCTTGTTTCACATATGGGGGGATGAAGGATTTGATGGGAGTTGTGATATCGATGATTATTGCGAGGATACACCCAACACGCCAGCCCGTACTTCTGGCTGCCCTCAACATAGCCTGGCCTGTGACGGAAGCCCGGCCATGATCGAAAATTATATGGATTATACGGATGATGAATGTATGAACATTTTCACTAATGACCAGATTGACAGGATGCGGACGGTGTTGGAAAACAGTCCCAGAAGGAATTCCTTGCTAAGGTCGCCGGGGCTGTTCCCACCGGATGTAGTGGATACAGAGGAAAAATATTTTCCCGCCCTCCGAATTTATCCCAATCCGGCTTCCGGGCAAGTTTATATCGATTGGCAGGGAATGGAAAGCTATCAGGCGGCTCATCTTTATCTATTTGATTTGTCGGGGAAGATGCTTCTTTCCCGCGCTTTTGATATTTTTGGATCAGAGAAAATAATGCTTGACCTTCCTAGTGTAGGTCATCAAATATTACTGCTCAGACTTGTTACGGAGAATGCCATTATTGAGAAAAAGATTGTAAAGCTGTAGTTGGGGAGGCGGTAGCTTTTATGGGCAAAAAAGTGCGTCGAATGAAGAATAAAATTTTAGGATTACTGATCCTTTGTACGCAATGCTTTTCCTGCGCGACCATCCTCAACTTTCCTACCACTCCGGTGAATATTTACACCAAAGAGCCTGCTACCATTGTTTACCAATCGGATTCTGTACATACAAATTCAAAGAACAAAGTCCGGCTGCAAGTCCCCAGGCAAGCAAGCCCCATCGAGCTTACAGTATTCAATGATAGCCTTGATGCCTCTTTTGAAATAGCATCTAAAAACTCCCTTGCTTATGTGCTCAACGCATTTTATAACGCCGGTATCGGTTTTTTAGTAGAAAAAGATCAGCCTAAAAGATATACCTACCCCCGGAATGTTTTTTTGGACTCCTCTTTAAACCGGATTACCTACGGCCAGTTTTTATCTATACCGAAAAAAGGAGATGTAGATCTTCATATTTCTATTCCTTATATCAACAGCTTTTTGCTCCGACCCGAAGATGAAGCTTCGCGAAAGCTGAACACCGGCTTTTGGGGAATAAGTGTCGGGCTTGATTATCATTATTCCGACAAGCAATTTGTGAGCCTTGTTTGCTCCGGCGTCACAGATTTTTTCCTTCCGGTGCCGGCTGCCGTAAGTTTGAGCGGAGAGTATGAGTTGATGACCTCTGCATATGTGAGTCTGTCTAACAATCACCAAATCAGGCGATTTACTTTGGGCTATGGCTTGTCATTGGGCAGGAATGTTTGGGAGCTGGATTATTTCGATCGCTCGAACCCCAATCCGCCGGCCCGGGAGCCCGTTACGAAAGGACATTTGGTAGCAGGCCTGGTTTTTCCGGCTTATTATCAGGTCAGTCATCGCTTTAAGCTCGGCTTAATCTATCGGCCTACATTTTGGAGACCGGACATTGAGCCAGGTGGGCGGTATGAGCATTTGGTGAGTTTTGATGTAGCCTGGAAGATTCCTTTAATAAAATAAAACGATGAGGCTATCTGCATCGTTATTATTGAAAAACATAAATCACTCCAAATGCAAACAAACTACCTCCAATCCGTCCGCCAACAATTCGAATACTACAAAATGCTGGGCGAGCGTACCTTCGCACAGCTCAAAGATGAGGATCTGTTCTGGCAGTACAATCCCGAAAGCAACTCCATTGCCGTCACGGTCAATCATCTCTGGGGGAATATGTTGTCCCGATGGACCGACTTCCTGACTTCCGACGGCGAAAAAGAATGGCGGCAGCGTGATGCCGAGTTCGAGGATCTAATCAAAACCCGCGAGCAATTGATTGGAAAATGGAATGCCGGCTGGGATTGTCTGTTTACGGCCCTTGACTCCGTCAACGAAGAAAATTTTGATACGGTTATCTATATTCGTAACATGGGCCACACCATTATCGAGGCCATCAACCGACAACTGGCTCATTATGCCTATCACATCGGGCAGATCGTCTATATCGGACGAATGATCCGGGGCAGTGAATGGGAGAGTTTGTCTATTCCTAAAGGGGAGTCAAAAGCCTACAACCAAAAGAAGTTTTCACAGCCTAAAAGGAAAGAACACTTCACACAGGAATTTTTGAAAGGAGACGAAGAATAATAATTCTGGAGTCTTTCAGTGGACTCCGTGTTTTCAGAGTCTATTTTTTTAGGTCGCTTGCACCAAGCCCAAATTGAATGTAATAATATGACTGAACCTGAAATAAAAAAAGCCTTGTTCCAGGCCTGCGGAGATCATATTGAAAAGCGTATCACAACTATCCAGCAAAGGCTGAAATCTATTGAAGAAGCCCGAAACGAGGAAACAAAGAGTAGTGCAGGAGATAAATATGAAACCGGCCGCGCCATGATGCAAATGGAAGAAGATAAAGCCAAAGTACAGCTCTCAGAGGCTATCCTCACCCAAAACACCTTGTCGAAAATTACGCTTGATCCAAGCTCTGATAAGGTGAAGCCCGGAAGCTTGGTGAAAACCAATAAAGGATTCTATTTCCTGGCCATTGGTATAGGTAAATTGACGATCGAAGGTCAAGTTTATTATGCGGTATCTACTCAATCTCCAATTGGTAAAATACTACTTCATCAAAAAAGTGGAGCGGATGTTACTTTTAATGGCATGAAAATAACCATTGAACAGGTTTACTGATCCAATTTGGAAGACCTTTTTCTCACCGGCAACCAAACGAGCAGGAACAATAGTAAAGCCAGGCCTTCTACTACCAATAAATACCAGGGCCAGGGCCCGAGGTAGTCAAGTGCCGAGGCTGTGGGCGGCTTGCCCAATACATACACATAATTAGAACCCAATAATAAATTGACAATAACGATAAAGGCAATATAGGCTTGCAGCATTAAAAAGGCTTTCCCAATACTCCTCAAGGTTGGCCTGAACTCAAATACCCGCGTCACATAAACGGCATAAATAACCAGACCACTGTGAACCACCCAATATTTGATAAAAATAAAATTGGGAAATCCATTAAAAAGATGGGGGGTAAGAATGGCCTGTACGGTGCCGGCCAATATCCAGAAATAAAGCACCTCATGAACCCGATAGGAGGGCGTCCACATCAAAAACGGCAGCATAAGCGCGGTTAAATTACAGATGTCAAAGGGCAGGTCTGCCTGATAATCAAAGTCTCCTAACCACAGTTTGATCAATACATAGGCCAGAGCCCAAAATGATATGGTTACTGCCATTATCCTACTAAACCATAATTTCTGCCGCTCATCCAGATACCTCCTCGCCGGAAGAGGTACCGCAATACACAAAAGAACGGTCATCAGCATCACTCCAATGTGCTGTGTTCCGAATAAAATAAAATCCTTATTGTATGCAAAAAAAGAAAATTGTTCCATGGTCAGTGCTCTAGTCAAAAAACAGTGTTTCCAGTGTTTTCAGTGTCAAAAAACAGTGTAATTCAGTTGCAGTCCCTCCAAGTCAGCGTCAAAAAAAAACAGTGTCCCCAGCGTCCTCCCCACCTTCGCAAAGCTACGGCAGGCAGGAGTGTCAAAAAAAAACTATTTTTACTGAAAATAACACTTAAATTCAAAAGACCATGAAAACAATCTTCCCATTTTTCTTGCTCCTCTTCTTCTTTTCTGCCTGTACTAACACTGCCGAAACACCTGCTCCTCAAGAGGAAGCTCCTCCAATCTCCGAAGCAGAAAAAGCCATCAACCAACTCGTCCTGGACGCCTATGCTGCCATCAGCTTTGATGAAGGAACGACTCCCAATTATAATGCCTTACGTGAAGTGTTTACCCCTGACGCCATCTTCCAACACTTCCGCTTTGATACTTTATCTACTGCTACCTTTGAGCAATTTCTGGCCGGCTACAAAGCCTCTGTGGAGGGTGGTCAGCTGACCGCTTTCAACGAAGTGGAACTCGGAGGGGTGACTGAACATTTCGGAAAGGTCGGACATCGTATCAGTGCCTATGCCTCTTACATTAATTCTGCTGACGAAATTGGCGAACGAGGCGTCAACAGCTTCCAGGTAATTAAAGTAGATGGGGAATGGAGAGTGAATTCTATTGTTTGGGATGTGGAAAAAGAAGGACAAGCCATTCCTTCAGCCTATGCACCTGAATAAAAATTGGCTAATGACTTCCTTTAAAAAAGCCTTTGTGATTGGTCTCATTTGGACCCTTTTTCCACTTGTATCCTATGCCCAATCTTCCGTTTTTGATCTCAACTTTGAGTTCCAGGCTTATCCAACGGGACTCATACCTGGCCTGCGCCTGGAGAAGGGCTTTGCAGATCAGCATGCCGTTCATCTGCGTCTGGGGTACAATTGGATTCGCCATCGAGACCTGGGGGTACAAGATGATGAAAGAGGAGATGGTTACGGCTTTACGCTGGGGTATAAATATTATTTCCGAGAAGCGTTCCAGGCTTGGTTCCTGGGAGCGAGAAATGATATTTGGTTCAATACCCTCGATTGGGAAGATTATGATGCTGGGGGAAATGTAGTCGATAGTGGAACAACAAAAATCACGGTCGTACAACCTACTGCCGAAGTAGGATTTACCTTCGTCAGCGGTGAAGGGAAGTGGACCTTTTCTCCAAACCTGGCCTTTGGTTACGAAGTAAATGTGAAAACAGATGGAGCGGAGGTAGGAGAGGGGGCTATTCTTCTTTTGGGTATTAAAATAGGACCTAGATTTTAAAACCAGATGAAATGAATAAACTTTAGATGTGGAGCATCTGAAGTTTATTTGTTCAATATTTTTAAACCTCAAAACTATATTAGATGAAAACAAAAAGTTTTTTCCGGACTGCTATTCTGTTTTTTTCAACTGCCATGTTAATGACTTCCTGTATTGTACCGGTGAACACTAGTATGGAAAGTGCCCGTATGCTGGGGACCGGAAACGGAGAAGTGATGGCCTCTTTTTCTTCCTATTCACTCAATGCTGATGGTGAGTCAGTTGGGATTAATGACAACCTGGGCTTGAGGATCGGTTATGGTATTGCCGAAGGTTTCGACCTGAAGCTCCGCTATGTCCATCTCTTTACGAGTAACGGCTTTGAAGACAACCCAGATGCCAATTATCTGGCCCTGGCTCCGAAAGTTAGCATTAAGGAAAACCGTTTTGCTGCTACCATGCCGATCGGACTTTATTTTGGAAAAGTAGACGGAGAGTCGATGGATACCTGGTTCGTCAGCCCTCGGCTGATCTATACCTATCCATTCCCGAATGAGAAGGTAGAACTATCCGTTTCTTCAAAAGCTGATTTTTATTTTGAAGAAGACTCGGATCCTTCGATCGGCTTTACTTTTGGCGCCGGCTTCAGCAAGGACTTTTCAAAATGGGCCATCCGTCCTGAATTTGGTGTACTCTTTTTCACCGGAGATTCGGAAGGGACTTCTTTGAATTTTGGTATTGGAGGAGTAGTGAATTTTGGAAGTAATTAAAAAAAGCCCCGCAGTATCAACTACGGAGCAATATTCACTTAATCCTAATTCTTATGGTTATCCGTTCAAGCGGAACTTAATGTTTAATTTAACTTTGGATGCGGCTGCCTGTCCATTTTTGGTAGCCGGCATCCAGTTTGGCATATTCTCCACAAATCGTAATGCTACCTGATCACATACCTGATCCATTCCTTCAATTACTTTGGCGTTATAAATACTGCCGTCGGGCAATACAAAAAAGGAAACCTTTACAGAACCTTCTAATGCTTTCTCGCGGGCACAACTCGGGTAAACCAGGTTAGATTCGATGTAATCCTGCAAAGCGGTTTCTCCACCCATAAATTGAGCATTCGTGATGGCGTTGTCCTTGTTGTCATGACTCCTGTCGTTATTGGCCTGGACGGTCATTACTGCAAAAAAAGAAAAAGCTGCGATTAAGATGGTTCTGGTTTTCATGGTCTATGTTTTTAAGGTGTTCTTTAAATATTTGGTGTTCTTTAAAACTTACAATACAAAGTTGTGTTCTTTTGGCAATCAATGAATCATTTATTGTTTCGTTTGTGTTTAATATTGTTTCATATTGGTGAAAAGAGCAGTTTTATCTTTAGAATATAGGATAAGGACCTCCATTCTCCCTAAATTAATCTACCTTCCTTCTTGCTGAACTTGTTTTTCCCCTACCGTTTTACAATCCAAGGGAGGTGGATACTTTGGTCATTGTTATATTCGTTCTTACGTGATATGTTAAATTCTTCATCGGAGATTACGGCCAAATTGAATGAAAGTCTATGGAAGAGATTTTAGATCATGAGAAAAAAGAGCAGGCGCCCAGGAAAAACAGGTTTGCCATCCTATCCTTTGTTTTCTCCTTAATTACTTCTAATCTATTGATCCTGCTCTGGAATAAAACACCTACCATTATTCTATCTGGAGAGGGATTGTCCACCCCGCCCAGCGGATTGGCTTTGGCTGCCATTATTTCCTGCTTGTTGGGCTTAGCATGTACCCTTGTCAGCATTTTCAGAAAAGAAAAGTGGGGTTTTTATAAGATCGCCGGCCTTTTGATCAATGCCGGCCTCCTCATTTTTATTTTGAGCGGTTTAATTTTTTCGCAGCTCATCTTATGGTGATTTTCGACGATCGTTCGGCGAAAAAACAGACGAATTAGTGACTTGGAATTCGATTGATGTCATATTTGTAGGGGCTTTCCTCCATTTATTTGGATGTTCAAATAAAAACCGGAAAGGCTTCAAATGAATGCATACAAGCAAAAAAGTATTTTCGAGTGATGCCTGGGGCATAGCTCTTTTCCTGGGATTCTCTATGTGATGAAAATCCACTTGACCAATCAGGGGCATTTTTTAGGATCACTTCTTCAAAAGAAATAGTGGACCCTCAAAAAGGGATCTATAAGCTTCTGACAGGAGAATTTAAGATGAAAGTCTATTTGGGAACGGAGGTGTTAACTTTGAAGAATGGTCAGTTTAAAATAATAATGCAAGAATGTAATTAAAAGCTGGGGTTGTGTGAAAAGGCCGAAGAACTTTTTACACAACCCCTGTTTTTAATTTTCGTTTTCAAAAGGCTTAAACTTCAATTCTTGCCCTCCAATAGCAGCTTCGTACATCAAACCACCCTTTGTCATTGTGAATACAGCCACACCATCTCGATAGGCCAGGTCAGCGGAAGCTCCTTCTTTTACAGCCACCGCTGAGGCTTGCGCGGCAAATTCGAGCTTATTTTCCTTAAATCGCTGCATCTCATCGGCCGTTTCGAAGAAGATAACTTCTCGGTAGGATTGCCCGCCAAACTGGAACCCAATCGTTAGTTGTGTTACTCTAGCTTTACCGACAGGAATTCCCTGTTCATAGGCAATACCTGCGCCGCGGGCACCTCCGATACCGATGGCTCCTTTGCCTACAGATGGGAAAACAACATAACCATAGGCTTCTTCAAAAAACGCTTCGAACTTATCGTTCTTTTCGATAAAGGCTTCTATGGCTTCATCAGCTCTTTCCTGTAACTTGGGGTCAAATTGCGCATGAGAAATGAACGGACTCATGGCCAGGGTCATTATTAAAATCAGCCGGATTGTCATGGAATAGATTTTTGGTGAAAAATATTTTTGAAATAACTTTAATACACTGTAAATAGAATTATCCCGAGGCTGATTTAGTTCTATGCAACTTAGGATTATAGTGGAAAAAAAAGTTAAAAACCATAAGGAATTAAATATTTTCCTGCCGTGTCGCGGCAGGAAAGTATTTAATTCCTTACGGCACAGTTCACTATGGCAGACTTTATCGTTGTAGTAATACTTTCTTGGTCCTTACTTCATCTCCCGACACCATCCGGATCAGATATAATCCAGAGGGCAAAGCATTGCCATTATTATCTGTTCCATTCCAATGGAGTTGGTATTCACCTGCGCTTATGATGTCAGAGTTGAGTGTTTTCACCTGCTGACCCCGCAAATTGAATATCTCGATATTCGTTTTGTTCAACTCCGGCAGATAGATCTGTATATTTAATTGGTTTGAGAACGGATTGGGGTAGGCTTCCAGACCTACAGCCTGGATTGGCTTATCCACCGGATCAGACTTCAACCAGTTGGTCCAGTCGGGGGCTGTCCCCGGGAATGGCGGCCATGGAGTGGAAGAACCTCCTCCGTCTCCATCACAGCTTCCAGTGGCTTCTACAGTGACTATAGCCGTGCATTTGGATCGATTGCCGGAATCATCACTGACCAGGAGGTATACGTCCAGATCTCCCTGCATGGAGCAGTAAATAGTAGTCTCAGAAAGAGGCTGACTTTCCTCGCTCAAGTCTGGAGAAGCTAGCCCGACTTTTAAGCTTACGGCACTGCATTCGTCGAAAGAACCATTGTCGATCATGGAGGGCAAAAGCTTAGCTTGTCCATCTTCACCCAGTTGGATGGTGGTGTTTTTACAAAGAGCCGTTGGAGCCGTTTGATCCCGGACGATCACCTTTTGAAACTGGACAAATTGGTTGCCGTTGCCGTCGTCATAGGTCCATCTGATCAGATAAGTACCCTGCTGGTCGTAATAGAGCGGATCCGTAGTGGTACCTGTAATTTTACCCTCGCAATTATCGGTTGCGGTTGGAACAGCCTCCACAGTCGCTTCACATTCTCCTTCAACGGCAGGTAAATAGTAGCGTAGTCCTTCATATTGATCCGGCACCGGCGGGGTAACATCATCGACAATGACGGTCTGTGTTTGTGTTTCGACATTGCCATTACCATCATCAAAAAACCAGGTGATGGTATGGGTTCCTTGTTCAGAATAAGTCATTGGATCGTTGGTGGTGCCTGTGATGATTCCTTCGCATTCGTCAGTGGCAGTAGGTACATCCGTAACGGTAGCGGAGCATTCCCCGGTGATTGTCGGCAAGTTGGCCACATCCGGTACCGGTTTGGATACATCACTGATAGTAACAGTTTGGGTTTGTGTTTTGACATTGCCATTACCATCGTCGAAGATCCAGGTGATGGGATGGTTTCCTTGCTCAGAATAAGTTAGCGGATCATTGGTAGTGCCGATGATGACACCTCCACAGTTGTCAGTGGCCGTTGGTTTCTGGGTGATGGTGACAGAACATTCGCCTGTTACGGCAGGTAGCTCGGCCAGGTCGGGTATGGGCCTGGAAATATCCATTATTACAACCGTTTGAGGTTGAGAGACGACATTTCCATTGCCGTCATCGAATGACCAGTTGATGGTATAAGTACCTTGCTCGGAATAGGTCAAGGGATCATCGGTTATACCGGTAATGATACCTGCACAATTATCGGTAGCAGTAGGAGCAGTAAGGCTTGAGCTGCATTCCATCTCTATAGTCGGCAATACTTCTTCATCCGGAACCGGGTCGACATTGTCTTCCATAATAACAGTTGCATTACAGCTACTAACATTGCCGTTATTGTCGGTTACTATTAAGGTAACGGAATTATCACCATTACAGGAAAAAGTTGTTTGATCGAGACTAAGGCCCCGAATTCCACAGGCATCAGCAGATCCATTGTCGACATCTTCAGCTGTGATCATGGCAAATCCTTGCTCATTAACGGATACTTCAACGTTTTTACATTTTGCCTTAGGTTTTACAAGGTCTATGATGGTAACCTTTGCACTACAGCTTTGGGAATTTCCTGTTTTATCACTTACAGTATGACTGATGGTATAAGATTTTCCTGCATCCGAACAATCGTAATTCAGGATATCCGAATTTTCTGAAGCGAACGTACAATTGTCTGATTTACTCGCCACAATGGCGGAGGTGGAGATAAAGGCCGTACCACTTTCATTTAATTCAACGGTGATATCCTGGCAACTGATACTGGGAGCAATTGGGTCGCTTACTGTTATAGTGGCTGTACAAGTAGCTGTATTTCCGCTTTTGTCTTTTACCGTCAATTGAATCGTATTACCCCCCAAATCGGAGCAATCGAAAGAGGTTTGATTCAAACTCCTTTCTTTAATAGTACAGTTGTCTGTAGAGCCATTATCAATCATTGAAACAGTAACGGAGGCCTGCCCCAGATTATTAAGACTAATGGTCTGATCCTTACAAAATGCTTTTGGCTTAATATTATCAACAACTGTAATGGTAACAACATCACTGCTTGAGCGGCCTGATTTATCTTCTGCTCTTAGCTCAACAGAAGTCTCTCCAAGATCCGAGCAGTCAAAGGTGCTTTTATCAACAGAAAGCATAAAATCACAATTGTCACTACTGCCGTCATCGACTTGCTCAGGGCTAATGCTTGCCTGTCCGTTTTCATCTAAAGCGAGGGTGATGTCTTTACCTGTTGCTGTAGGGGTGATCTCGTCGAGTACGATTAATTTTTGTGTGCAGGAGCTGCTGTTTCCATAAATATCACTAACTGTTACGGTATGCATGATCTCTTGCCCTACATATGAGCAACGCACTAAAAAAGCGCCTTTCATTTCTTTCAGAGTTCCGCAAGCATCGCTGGCACTGGAAACGAAGGAGATTTCCCTGACTTCGGCTACTCCGTTTTCGTCCAAATAAACCGTGACGTCCTGACATTTAAGGATAGGAGTGGTTTTGTCCACTACCGATACGGTGGCGGTACAGCTACTCGATTGATAAGCATCAGATACCGTTAGGGTAACCGTGTGGTCTCCTACATCTCCGCAACCAAATGAGCTGATATCTATAGACCTGCCCGTAATTGTACAATTATCTGAAGAGCCGTTATCAATATCACCGGCTGAGATGCTTACCGATTCTGAAGAAGTCAGTTCTATCGAGATGTCTTTGCAAACGGCATCAGGCGCCTCTGAATCGTTCACGCTAACCTGGGCGGTACATTGGCTGGTGTTTTCATTGTTATCTGTCAGATACAAAATAACAGGAATGGTAGTGCCTGCATCTGCACAGCTTAGATCTGTTCGGCTCAGAGATCGCGAAGCAATACCACAGGCATCAGCAGATCCATCGTCAATTTGGTCAGCCGTCAAAGTTGCTGTTCCGTCATTCCCCAAGGAAACTTCGATGTTTTTACATCTGGCGGCCGGTCCGATATGATCACGAATGAATATAAAGGCTGAACACTGATCTTCAAGCCCCTGAGCATCTGTAACAGTCAAGGTGACGCTGCGTCGGGCACCGACCAGATTACAATCAAAGTCGGTTCGGCTAAGCGTTTTACTGACAATATCGCAATTGTCAGAAGAGCCCCTATCCACCCGGTCGGCCAGGTCAGAATTATCTTCATCTAACTGAATGGTGACATTCTGGCAACGGGCTTCCGGCTCTTCGGTATCCGTTAGGCTTACCGTGAAGGTACAGGTTTGGTTAAAGCCATTATCATCTTTCACTCTGTATTGAATGGTTTTGGTTCCGCCGCTGAAGATATGACTGGACAATACACCATCCAGGTAGAGGATATCAAGCCCGTCATTGTCAGGGTTCAGAAAGTTGTAACCAATTTCAGCCGTGCAATTTCCACTCCAGGTAGCTTCAAGGCCCTCTGAGATGGTGACGGAGCATTCATCCCTCGGCAGGTCCATGGTAATGTTGGGCGGGCAACTCAGGCTAGGTGTGTTAGGATCGATAACGCTTACAGTAAAAGAACAAGAGTTGGATGCATCATCACTTTCTCTGGTAACGGTGTAGGTGATGGTGGTGGTTCCTAACTCAAAATCGTTGGAAATGACATTTCCTCGTCTGATATAAGGATTGGCTGGATTCCCGGAAGGGGTTTCAATCTGGTTAGATAGCATACCGAAGCAGGTCCCCAGTTCGTTAAGGGCCAAGTTGCCGGAAAGGAATTTGGTACAGCTTTCGGGATCTACCTCCACCGTAATGTTTTCCGGGCAGGTGATGGGAGCAGCATCTCCTTCTTCAATTTCGACGGTAAAAACACAGCTGGATTCCTTGATACCATTACTTACTTTAAGCTGGAGGGTAATATTTTCTCCGATAAAGCTACAACCATAACCATAGCTGTTAGCACACACTATCTCACATTGGGTATCATTATCTTCGCATACATTACAGATCTTTAGTGTGATAGGTCTGTCGTTTGGGTCATAGGATTCGTCGTTTACCAGCTCTGGTGTGATTCGGGCATATTCGCCTGCTGAAACGGCAACTGTGATGTCTTCTTTACATTTAGCTACGGGGGCATCTACCAGGTCGGTATTGGTACTGAATTGATAGGTGATAAAACCGTTATTGGGTGTTTTGTCATTACCTCCCGCCTTTTTTTCAGAGCTGGCAGCAATAGACTGGACAAAACTGCCGCCGCCGCCGCCGGCTTCATACAAGTCTCCACCGCCACCACCTGAGTAGCCGCCGCCGCCGCCACCGGCACCGGCGAATTTGATTCCTAAACCGCCGCCGCCATAACCCCAGCCGCCGGCAGATCTTTCATTTCGATTGAGGGCTCCATTTCCACCGAACAGACCACCACCTTCGCCGTGATGGCTGTCATTTACCCAATATTTTAACTTGTGCCCGCCGCCGCCGCCGCCCCAGGCGTTCTGACCTGCGCTGCCGTCGGTACCTCCTGATCCACCACTGAGCCCTTTGCCGCTAGTGCCGTTTTCTCCGTTATTCCCTCCTTTGCCGGTGCCGTCCTGAGCACAGCCGCCGGGAGCATAAGCGCCGCCACCGGCGCCTGCCACTGCCAGAATCACCCAGCATGTAGTCCGATCAGACCAATGGGGGGAGGCCGTTGAATAGGCCTGAACCCCATCTCCATCGGTTATATAGTCTTTGCAAGCTCCATTACCGGAAACTTCGGGTATTTTATAGAGTAAACCGGTTCCTCCACCGCCGCCTGCTCCATCAGCTTCTCCGCTGCGTTCACTTGCACCTTGCTGGCCTACAATGAATCGAACGGTACTCCCAGGCCTTAATACATCACCACTGGTGCCTAATTCAAAGGTAGCCGTCACCTTGGCTCCTTCTCCTCCCGCCTCGGTACAGATATTAGTAACCCTTCTGCGGCCTCCGTCCGCACCTTTCAATACGAATGTTATTTGATTGTAACTGATCGTAGGATCTAGGTTGGATGGGATCTTCAGATCCAGGTATTGTTTTCCCTGGTAATTAATTTTATGCACATTCCCATCCGCAGTTAGGTCATCCTGGGCAAAAGAAGGAAAACAAAAAAGGAGAAGATATGCAAGAGGGATAAATCCTGTTAGTTTTTGTAAGAGTTTCATGGTCATATTTTCTTTGAGTGTCGTTTAGGATAAATATCAACTCAAAGATGGGGGAAGAGGACGTTGAAAAACACGACAAATGCTTGAAATAAACCGTCATTGTGCAGTAAATTAAGGGGTTTTGACGATCGAGACTGGTGTGTTAAGGTAATTCAGCGAAGTATTCTGCCGGGCGCTTGCCATAGTGCTTTTCATAGACTTTGGTAAAATATCCAGGGGTGTTAAAACCACAGGCATAGGATACTTCCGCTATGGTATTGAAGATTCGGTTTTCCAAAAGATGCCGTGCTTTTTGAAGTTTGATCTCTTGAATGTATTGTTTGGACGACAGGCCGGTGAGCGCTTTGATCCGGCGGAGCAATTGTCGATCGCTTAAAGCCAATTGCCCGGCCAGATAGCCGGCCGTGATATCTATTTGTTTTTCCAGCGCGGTTTTAGCCGTAGCTTCTAGTTCTTGCAACCACTGTTGGTCAGCAGAAGGGGTGTCATCGAAGTCAATTTGTACCGCTTCGAAAGTGGCTTCCTGTCGAAAACTTTGTTTTTTTCGGTAGTTTTTGATCAGATTGGCGGTACGTACCAGTAGCTCATCCGGTGAAAAAGGCTTTAGCAGATAATCGTCCACTCCAAGACGCAGGGCCTGGAGTTTGTCTTCTTCATCGGCTCGGGCGGTGAGCATGATCATGGGCTTCTGTTGCCAATCCGTTGTTTGTTTGATGTGTTCTAATAATTCATATCCATCCATTTCAGGCATCATAATATCAGACAATATGAGATCAATGTCACTCGATTTTATTGCTCCGGATTGGATTTTTTGCCAGGCCTCCGCTCCGTTATGGGCTACCTGGCACTGGTAAAAATCAGACAAAAGCGAGACGATGAGCTGTTGCATATCAGGATTATCCTCTACCACTAGTATTTTTCCCGATAATTTACCATGGCTTTCCGAACTGGTTAAAGCATCCTGGCCAACTATGCCGGAAGTGAGTTTTTCCCTACCGGTGTTAGTCATGCCGGATTTAGAAAGGCGGGCCGGCAGGCTTAAGATAAAAGTACTGCCTTTTTTCCATTCACTTTGTACACTGAGTGTACCCTGCATTAAGCGGGTCAGTTCTTTGGATAAGGCCAGGCCGATCCCGGTACCGCCTTCTTTAGGGATGTCCGATCTGCTGGTTTGGAAGTAGCGATCGAAGATTTGAGGGAGGTCCTCCGACGGAATACCGCGTCCGGTATCCTTTATACTAAAGATTAAATTGCCTTCCTTTTTATCTATGGAAAATATCACCTGTCCTTCACTGGGGGTGAACTTCAAGGCATTGGACAGCAGGTTATTGATGATTTTTTCCAACCGCTTACGGTCGATGAGATAGTATTCTTCCGGCGAAATATCTGTCTGAAAATGATATTTTATCTTACGAATAGCCGCTCTGGATTCGAAGGCGCTGAAAAGTCGGCGGCAGAAAAGGAAAAGTGGGGTTGGTTCCTCTTTCAACTGTAATTTATTGGCTTCAAGCTTCGATAGGTCGAGCAGTTCTTCTACGAGCAGAAGCAACTTCCGCCCATTTTGCAATACGTTTCGAAGGCTTTTTTGGATATCCTGACCTATCAAATGACTTTTTTTCTTTATGATTCTTTCAACAGGCGTGGTCACTAAGGTAAGAGGCGTTCGTAGTTCGTGAGAAATATTCGTGAAAAACCGGGATTTTAGCTCGTCCATTTGTCTGAGTTCCTCTGCTTGTTGGGCGATGAGTTCTTTATCTGCAATGATCTGTTGGGTGCGCCGGCTGACTTCCTTTTCAAGGCGTATTTTTTCTAATCGTAAACGGCGGATCCAGGTAAAAACCAGTATGCCGGCCACAGAAGCCAGCAGCAGGTAAAACCAACTTTTTTTATAAAAGAATTCTTCTGCCCGAATATTAAGTGCTATTGCCTCGGAAGTCCAGATATTTTGGGAGTTAGCCCCTTTTATGAGAATTTGATAGCGGCCGGCCGGAAGATGATTTAGGAATACCTCGTTTTGTGACCCGATATAGGTCCAATCCTGATCTTTTTCTTTTATCTTATAAGCAAAATGATTTTCGGAAGGGTTCATATAGTCAGGAAGAGCTACTCTAAGTTTGAGGTAGCGTTTGGAAGCGGGAATGAATATGGTTTCATGAATATTAATCACCCCTGACTTGGTGACTTCCTGACCCTCTTTTTTGTCGTAATGAGATAATTCTCTTATAAAAACCTTCTCCGGTTTTTTCTCATCAAAAATCCGTTTTTTAAATAATGGGGGATCAATAAGAACAACTGTACTGTCCATACAAAAAAGTAGGCGGCCATCTTTTGAGCTCGAAGCGCCAAATCGACGGAAGTTACCATCCGGCAAGCCATCTTCACTGGTGAGCGTATACAAAACAGTACCGCTATTATCAATAAGGCTGATTCCTTTATTAGTAGCCGCCCACACAATCCCATCTTTATCCTGGACGAGGCATCGCACCGAATTATTTACCAGGCCTTGTTTATGATTAATTATTTTTACCTGGTCCGTTGAAGGATCGTAAATGTGAAGACCACCTATCATTGCTCCAAGCCACAATTTTCCTTCTTGATCTCGGTAGAGATATTGAAACCGAAAATCATCGAATTCCGGGCCGCGGCCGATGACTTTGTTTTCTTGAGTTTGGAGGTTGATTTTCCATAATCCGCCCGAAGTTGGTACCCAAAGGATGGAATCAGGACCCGCCTTGGGATTGAAATAATAACCAGGTAGCTTTTCTTCGAATTTAGGTAAATAATGGGTTTGTTTCGTACTGGTATTAAATAGAGCGATTTTGACTCCAACGATCATAACGGCAAGAGTACTGTCATTTACTTCGGACATGCGTGTTATTGGAGCCGACATGGAATAGGAATGACAAAGACCTTCGATAGGATTAAATTCAATTATTTTGTCGGAATAATGAGTCCAATACCAGCCAGACTGACCCTCTATGACGGCACGTGATACCCGGCCACTTTTATTTTCTTCTGGACTAAAACACGACAGAAACGGGGCGTTTTCTAAACTCCCTTCCCGCACTCCATTTTGAGCATCGACGAGGAATGGTTTATTGCCGTCACTGAAGACTAAAAAAGTGTTTTCCAGGAATGATCCTGCTATACCTATGGTTGAAGGGATTGGGAAAGATCGTATCCCATTACTCTCTTTGATACCCATACTTGTTATACCATGTTCTGACAACAGAAAAACATGGCGGAAAAAGTCCTTGCCTCCAATCAGAATTTCCTGACTCTTGTTTTTATTTTGTACGAATTTAGAGAAGTTGTACCATTTGTTGTCTTTACTTTGCAACAAGGCTTGAAGGGATTTATCAGGAGTATCGAATAAAAATAAGAGGTTCTCTTTTTGGTCCTTGAAAGTATTAATGATCTTCCAGGTTGGGGGGAAGTAATTAAAAGAGCGGATAGTGTCTTGAGTAAGGTTCAGGTTGAAAATTTGAGGGGTAGTGTTTGGAAAATAAAAAAAAAGTTGGTTTTGTTTATGGATAAACTTAGGAGGGATAGACTGAGCGTCTGGGCTAAGTTGTATCATTGGAAATTGATCCGATCCATATTTTTTGATCTGCTTTGTTTGCAGATTATATCGAAAAATCGGCAATGATTCACTCATAAACCAAATGCCGTTACTCGTTTCCACAAGCGGCAGTTGTGGGACCATTGACATGGCAGCAGTTAGTGGTTCCTGCTCCGCCTCCATTGTTAATGCCAGCTCAAATTTCCCGTCATGAATAGAAATCAAATAAAGGTTTTCAGGAGAGGAGGCAAGGATTAAAAGCTTACGATCCCGGGTTTGAATTACATTTCGGATTGCAATGTCCTGAATTTCAAGAGACTCTAAATTATATAGCTCTACATGATAAGCTTGAGGGTCAATCAAAAAAATATTGTTTTTGAGGGTGTTGGAAGTATATCCAAAAATTTTTCCCTCATGGGTAAAGCCGCATAAGACCGTGCTGGTCGTAGCAATTTCAAAGTGGTGACCTAAATTAACCGGAGTAAAAGAATAACCGTCATACTGAACCAAATTAATGGAGCTGACGATGTTGTAATTATAATAAGGGTCAAACCATAGCCGCCCGTCTTCTCCTTCAAATACATTTTTATAATGAATAATATCGGTGCTGTTGTCTTCTTCGAGCTTGCGAATATGGGAAGGCTCCAACTGTGGGAGTAATGCAGGATTGATTATGTCATTTTGTCCTCTTAATAAACAAGAATTCGTTATTAAATAAATAATAAAAAGATGCAAAAAAATATTTTTATGTAAACAAATTATATGCATTCTTTTTCATTGTGTTGTTTTGATAAAAATAGGGAAAAAAATAATGAAACAGGTATGTGATTATTGTACGAAAAACATGAGACATCCCGAATTTTTTAACTGATGACCAAAAGCAGATGCTACTTTCTCGTACGGGAAATGATGCTGTGATGCTAAGATGCTGACGATCAATACTGCTAAGTAGAAAAAAGGGCTCCATTTTTAGATAAAAAAGTCGTCAGTATCCTAGCATCACAGCATCATTCGGCTGCCCCCGGCAGCCAAATCAGCATCATTTTATTAGGGGCCTTTCGAAAA
>JAUIKE010000341.1 GCA_030430845.1 Bacteroidia bacterium
ATACAGAAAGCAGCCATAATCACGAAAGCGGCTCTTTTTTCAAATTCTGGCGCTCTTTCTACCCATTCCAAAGCCTTTTTTACTGCTAAAGGACTTCTGGCAAAAATAGTCATGCAAAACGAATCACAAATCTCCCAATTGTTAAAGGTTTGGACCCATTTTTCCATCAAATCCTCCGTGACATTTCGAGGGGTGAAAACTTTACTGCATAAAAGTCGGGCTTCATAGATGCCGCTGTCAAACAATTCGAGGGACAGGTCATCGTTTCGGCCGATTTCTTTGGCCAGTACCTTGATATCCTTCATATACACACCCAGCGCATTATCAGAGTGGATACCGTATTTTTTTTCTTTGAAAAGGACCTTTTCCGGATCGGCCAGATCTTCCAGTTTTTTTATTACTTGTGCAAGTGTCATATTACATTATCCTTTTAAGGCTTCGATCATCACATCTTCGGAAGGAGGGTGAAGGATACTGTGTTCGGCAAAACTTCTTGCATGAGGATAAGAGGTATGTTCTACTTTTTGAACTGCTGCCTGCAAATCATAGGATGTGCAGCATAAGCTGACCTCGGAATCCAGCAAGAGCCAATAAGCACCCGGCGAGCCAAAAGGCATGCCGACACTTCCGGCATTGATAATTCGAATTTTATCCAACATAAAGTCGAATTGCATATGAGTATGACCGCAGATCACCATATCCGCCTCTACAGCTGAAAAAATATGCTTTAGTTTTTCTTTTGAGCTATTTCGAGTGAAGTTTTCGTTAAGATCCCTGGGGGTGCCGTGGCAAAAAAGGACCTTGCCCAGTTTTTCCATTTCTAATGTCAGAGTGTTCGGCCAGGATGTCATAAATTCCCGATGAGAGGATGAAAGTTGCTGTGCGGTCCAGCGAAGGTCCTCCACAACATGATCCGGTAATTGAGTGGGTGCTTGTCCCTTCATTTCAGATAAAACGGCTTCTTCGCAATTTCCCTTAATGTATTGGATAGGTAAAGGAAGATTCATTAAAAGGTCGAGGCATTCTTTTGACATAGGGCCCAGTACTACATCTCCGCCTATTAGCAGTTGGTCGATATCTGACTGCAGGGCTTCCGCCAAAACCGCTTCTAAAGCCGGCAGGTTTCCGTGGATATCATAAAGAGCTGCAATTTTCATTTTGAACAGGATTGTGTGCACTAAACTACGCTATCCGGTTCATAAAAAAAAGTGTTGAATAGACCACATAGGTTTCGAAACCTTTAAGGTCTATTCAACACTCACCTGACACGTCTGCATCTCAAATACTCCTGACCGACTATCACTCCAAATTAATTGAAAGCTTCCATCAGGTTTAGCCACCAGATTGAGATAATGGCCCCCTCCGGGGAACTTGTTAGCCACATCTCCATTTTGTTTTGTTCTGGGGTTGGAGCTGACATCTGTAATGCGATGTGGACTTGAAAAACTTTGCCCTCCGTCTTTGGAAAAGGAAAAGTATAGATCGTTTTTTTTCTGCTCAGGATCTTCCTGGCTGTCCACCCAGGAAATGGCCAAAACCCCTTTGCTATTGATTGCCAGGCTGGCTACCTGTGCCTTACTTGGGAGTTGAGACGTAAATGAGTCGACTCTGTGATCTCTGCTCCAGGTTTTACCCTTGTCTGTAGAGTAATTCAGCCAAACGCCTTCATATTTGCCCCGGCTTCCCAAAGCCCGTACGAAATAGATGCGGTCTTGAAATGGAGAGGCAGCGCTGGTATCTGCGGACATACGCATATAACCCCGGGCACCTCCGGGGCGGCTGGAGACCATATGTTTTTCAGAAAGGGTTTTTGAACCAGGGTCATAGGTTTGAACCCAAATTTTTCGGAGAAAGTGGGAGGCAGGGATGACTACGGTTCCGTCGCTTAAGATGGCGGGTTCACAGAAATTAAGCCTGACTCCTTGTCCGTCGATTTTGGCTATTTCTTCAAATGGACCTTTGTTTTTTCTTTGGTACAAGACTACATCGGCACCCATATCGCCATTAAAGCGGACTGTAGTGAAATAGAAATTCTCTCCCCGGCTTACGATTTTTGTTCCGTCGTGCCCATGGGGAGACTTAAAGGTTTGGGTATTGCCTGACCATGTTTGACCTCGGTCATCTGAATGAAAAAACTGGATGGGAAACTGATGCTGGAAGCTTCCGGGAGTGCCCAGCCAGCTCAAGGCTGTTTGTCCATTTTGGAGGATGGCGGTCCAGGGATCGTATCCCCAATAATTGTGAGCGGTTTCTTGCCACGTTTTGCCTCCGTCTTTTGATACAAAACTGGACAGGCGGCAACTTTGGTAGGGACGATTAATGTCCGTTACGATCATGGCTGCCGCCAGGAGGTGGTTTTTATCGGTTGGATGTGCGGACAGGTGTGGTTCTACGACCGGAAATCCTTTGAATTTGGATGGGATCGGGAGGTTCGGCGAAATCTGGGGATCTGTTTTTGACTTTAGCTGTTTAGAATCTGCATTCCAGACTATTGCGGTATGGGAGTAAAAAGTAATTATTAGGGCGATTGAGAAAAAAAGTATTTTGATATTCATTTTGAACAGGATTAGAAGTTTGGAAAAAATTGGGGTGGGGTGGAGGATTGTTGGAGTTTTACCTTAGACCTCAAAGGTTTCGAAACCTTTGAGGTCTAAAATCGAAGCTTTACCCACCCATTGTAGTGGGTCAATTACTTGATCATCAATCTCTTATGTTATTTTTGCTTCAATTTTACCGCCCTTTTTCCTCCCAATCGCTCTGCACGAATGGACAGCACAGCTCCCTTGTCCGGCACTTGCTTAACGGCTAAAAAAATCTTCCCCTCTCCGAGCACCGGATGATGGATGATGCCGCTTATCTTTGAAGCGTTTTTAGCTTGCATTTTCCAATCCGGCCTCTTTTTCAATTCCTTGGTGATTAGTTCCAAAACTTTCTCCGGGGGCAATTGCCGCGTCAAAGCAAATCGCATTTCCCAGCGGTTTTGATCCCCCTGAGAATAGAAGAAGGACGTGGAAAACAAGTTGACCAGCTGCCGGATGCCAGACAGGTAGTTATCTGCTAATTGGGAGCGGGCATAATCATGCTCTCTTTTCCAGGGATATTCCATATGATTGGCAATGTCCTGAGCTCTTCCAATCCCATAGTATTTCGAAACAACATGGAAAGCGGCGTCAATTCCAGAGGATAAACCTGCAGAAGTGACAATCTTTCCATTATCAGTATACTTTACGTCATTGAGTGCCTCGACCGAAGGGTAGTTTTCGGCTAACAATGGGATCATCGAAGCAAAGGTGGTTGCCTCCTGACCATCCAACAAGCCGGCTTCTCCCAGGAAAAAAGCGCCGCTGCAAACCGAAAACAATACATCGGTCGCCTCATAACGGCTTTTAATAAATTGTACCACCTCTTTATCTCCCGGATTGCTTTCCGCTAAGCCCCCACCAGGAAAAACAAGAATATCTACTTCAGGTAAATTGGAAAAATTGAAATCAGGCTTTAGCTCCAGGTTCATACCTATACGCACTGGCTCACTGGTTTTGGAAAAAGTGAAAATGTTAAAACCGGCATGTTCAAAGACGGAAATGGGGCCCGTCACATCCATCACATCAGCGCTGTTGAATAAAAAGATACCTGCCTTCGGTCTTTCTATACTAGCTGCACGCCTTTCCAGGCCCTGTATAGAGGGCTGCAATGACATATTACAGGAGGGGCAATTACCCATATTGGAAAAGTACTTTCCGTCATCAGGGCAGCCACAAGGAGCACATGAATAAATGATCGCATCTTTGGGAGGATCTCCCTGAATGGGCTGCTGGGCATCAGAAAAAACAAAGAAGAACAATAAAAGAACGGCAATAAAATACTTTTTCATGATTACTTGACTATTTGTTTCTCTTGCAAATAAGTCAGGTTTGATATCATAAAATAGTACAGAATTGCGGTTTTATAACCTGCCTCTCTTTATCCTTGAAGGGGAAGTACCTTCCATCTTTCTGAAGTTCCTTAGGAAATGACTGTGGTCAAAGAAGCCAACCTCTAAAGCAACTTGCGTGATAGAAGACGAATTCCTAAGTAATTCCTTGGCTTTTTCCACTCTGAAATTGCGCAAATATTGGAACGGAGAGAGGCCGTATTGTTTTTTGAATTGTCGGGCCAGGTGATATGGACTGAGAAGGCTATATCGGGCCAATTCCTGCAAACTGAAATCTTTTTGATAATTATCCTGTATAAATTCTTTGGCCCTTTTTAGAGATATTTGGCAAGATGCTTTGGGGGAAACGCCCCCACCTTGGTTGCTGTAGTTGGTAATAAGGGTTCTCAGGAAAAGGTGCAGTTTTAATGACGAATCTAATTCTGCAGAAGGTTTTACCATAGAATTCAATAGTCCTTCTAGTTGTCTACTCAGTGAGGGATTGTATACAGGAGCCGTTTCAAAACGAATATCCCCCTTTTTGGGACCTTCATTTAGCTCGCAAAAGTAATTGAGGAATTGAGGTTCTATTCTCAAAGATTTAAACTGCAAATAACTGTTGTTAAAGGAATTGCCGGCATGCAAATCTCCTGGGTTGATGATCAGAATACTTCCTCTGCCTATCCGATACCCTTCTGATTCGGTGAAGCCTTCATTGATACCTGCTTCAATGAATAAAATGGTATAGTGATTGTGAAAATGTTTGGGAAAATGAAAGTTGGAATAAGCCGTTTGACTAATGCTTAGACCTTCTTCAGAGGAGTGATTATAAAACGTAATCTTGGGTGTATCCTGTCCGGGCATTTTGTTTTTAAGGGACAAAAAGCACCAAGCGGGGTTGCATAAGACCTCAAAGGTTTCGAAACCTTTGAGGTCTAGGGTAGCTTTGTCTCAATCTTCACAACACCTCCTTCTATACCTTTCGA
>JAUIKE010000110.1 GCA_030430845.1 Bacteroidia bacterium
AGCTTCGTTCGATCAATGCGAGGATCTTCAAGTTCACTAAAAATGCTGCTCAGTTTTTCAAGGTGATTTTTCGGCTCCATCTTTTTGAAGCCAAGTTAATCTTATATTTTAGATGCGTTTGCCCTGGGATTAATTCTGAGTAATAGGCCTTTTTCATAATGGGGGTTTAGGGTTGAATAAAACAAAAAAGATGGTGTTTTCACTTTAAAAATAAGGTATTTTTTGGAAATTGAAAAAATAAAGCTATCCCTCCTACCTCCAAAACCAATTAGGAAGCAAAAAATATTAGTCTTGTATTAATTTGTTAAAATCAATAAAAATTAAAAAATTTACAAAAAAGTAAACACCTCTAATTCATAAAACCCTAAAAAAATGATTAAAAAGCACCTATTCCTGTTTATTATCCTCTTTTTTTCAAGCTGCGAATTTAATCAGCTACACGAAAACGTAGTCAAAGGGCCCGCCCCGGCAGCTGAATTTGAATCGAACAATAACAACTGCAAAGCCCCCTGTGAAGTCTCCTTTGTCAATAAATCTCAAAATGCTACCTCATATGAATGGGACTTTGGAGATGGCAGCCCCCTGTCCGAAGAAATCAATCCAAGTCACCTTTATTCGAGTAACGGCAGCTACACCGTTAAATTAACCGCCAAGAACGATGACGGAGAAAATCAATTTACCAATCCCATCTCTATTCGTTACAATACTTTCGATACCACCTACGGGGCTGACAAAGCCGATTATGGGTATGATGTGCTTCAAACCGCCGATAAAGAATTCATATTATTAGGAAGCCTCAATGGCAGAACGTACATTCTTAAAATAAATCAAAAAGGAATAGAGCAATGGTCAAAGGCATATAGTAATGTGGGCGGCCGTGCAATCACTCCTCTGTCGTCTGGGTATGCCATCGTAGGCGACACCAATGATGGGATTAGTTTATTTTTAATAGATGAAAATGGAAATGCTCAGTCTGGTTATCCAAAATATTACGATTGGCCAAATGCTAGTTACTATGAAGGTCATTCCATTGAACAGACCACAGACGGAGGCTTTATCATTAGCGGATTAGCAGGTGGTATACCTGGTTTAGGTGAGAAAATCTTTGTAATAAAAACATTTTCCAGTGGAGCAATAGATTGGGACGATATATATGGCGGTGATATTTGGGAAGAAGGAGGGAAAGCGAGACAAACCACGGATGGCGGCTATATTATCATCGGAGCAACAGCCAGTTTTGGAAGGCCCAGCCAATTTGATATTTATGTTATCAAAACAAATAGCAGAGGAAAACAAGAATGGTCTAAAACAATCGGTGAAGGTGGAAATGCTTATGGTCACTTCATCGAACAGACTGGGGATGGAGGCTATATCTTTTCTGCAGCCAACTCAAGTGCGGGATATGTACAAAAAATGGATCAAAACGGAAATAAAGAATGGGACCCGAATCCCGGCATTTATTTTGATGAAAGAGGCACTCAGCTTCAACAAACCGATGACGATGGCTACATCATCACTGGGTGGAGAGGCAATTCTGTGACAAATCTAGGCATTTATTTGGTTAAAATCAGTGCTCAGGGACAAATCGAGTGGACGCAAACCTTCGGAGATACCGGCGAAAGACCCGGCTCTGTTCGACAAACTCAGGATGGTGGATATGTTGTTATTGCATCCACCGATAGAGAAGGCAGCAGCGATATTAATTTGATTAAAACGGATCCTGAAGGGGGAGTAGAGTAAATTTTACTTGTAATGGTCGAGAGTTGTTATGACAATGGTAATCTACGGCTGTTAAATTTTGTCAGATAATTTATGAGTAGTTTGAAGGCCAACGCTTGCATCATCTTCGCTTGCCATACCCTCTGTTTGGTAGCTTAAGAGGGCATTGTCAATCGAAGATGTTGCAACCTCTCTCCAAGTTAGTTCATCTAGTTGTTTATTCAAAGCTAATTCTTTAGAACCTAAAAAAGTCTGCTAGGGTGTTTTTCCGAAGCTGTGCTTTTCAGAATTTGTTCTTTCGGTGTTCTAGCAAGTTATCCATTCATCCAGATCGTTTTGTTATTCTTCTAGTCCAGTGTAGGTCTTTTTCTTAAAAGCAATAACGTAAAACTCTCCATAAATGGTTCTTTGAAAGCGTTCATAGATACCATTCGTCTGAGGGCCTTTTGCTTTGGTTCGAGATTGGTCAATATCTTCAATGGCCAGGTAAAGTTGATAAGGGCAGTCATTCTTGCGACCACAGTATTCTGTACCTCTATCAGTCAACATTCTGAGATCCCAGATAACCTGGATAATGAGACTCAATCTCGCCGTGGGCAACCTTTTCTTCTTTAGCTTTCTCTAAAGCAGCCAATTGTGCATCTGTCAAAATCAGGTTCTCCTTAGCTGGTTTAGCTTCCAGTGCTTTGAGTCTCCTTTTGAAGGTATGTAGATCATGCCTCATCCAAATGGAGCGAACCCCTCCAGGTGATACTGAAATCACCTTCTTCAACTCATTGGAGGCGCGTAATTGACCAAAAGCTGGTAAATAATTCTTTAAAGCGATAGAAGCTGTCTCTAGAATAGCCCATTACTTAGAAGGCTTAGGTGACATTGGTTAATTGTTAGGCTAACTTGAGTAATTCTAATTTGTTTTTGATAATTTTGTGTTCTGCAGTGTTTTTTAGTAATTCGCACTTCTAAATTACCAAAACTTTCAGATTGCATCTCGACTACTTCAGTTCAAACATGTAGTCTAGGATACCTGGCTTTCGGCTAAAGAAAACTTTGAGTATGTCCACTTCAATTTGAAAAAGCATTTTGTTGGAGCCCTCAAGACCAACCGAAAGGTAGCTTTGAGTAAGGAAGATAAGCTCCAGGGTAAATTCGTTCAAGTCGAACAACTGGATTTACAAGCTAACCTCACCTATTCGGTTTGGAAAAATCGCCTACCAAGTTTGAAGTGACTCAGACTAACCACATTTTTGCCGCCAGGATTGCCTATTCTAAAATGGAGATCCTTAAAGTCAAAAAGGACTCCCATCATTTTGCACTCAAAGCTAGACTGTATCAAAAAGCTATCAAGGCTGCACTAGATGAATTAGTCAAATGGAACAAGCTCCGGTGCAGCAGTATATCCCTCTTTTAGGATAGCTTTAATATTAGTTTTCACTTTTCAAAAACTTTCCCTTGCGAAAGGTCAATTATTAAACAATTTTTTTAACAAAAAAATAAATATTGTAATCAAAAACAAAATTTTCACCCCAGGAAATGCCCAAACTCCTCCACCGTCAAACAATTCACACACATTTCTTTCGTCAAACCTCCCTTTCCGGCAGAAGCGACCCCAAATTTAATGTGGTGAATACCTTCCTGGCTGTGAGCATCGGGATTAATGGCAATTTTCACCCCTTTTTCGAGGGCGTAGGGAATCCAGGTCCAATCGAGGTCTAAACGGTAAGGATTAGCATTAAGCTCAATGGATACGCCATGGGCAGCGCACGCATCGATGATCTTCTTGTGATCGAGTGGATAACCTTCTCTTGACAACAATAATCGTCCCGTAGGATGTCCCAGCATAGTCGTGTATGGATTCTCAACGGCTGTGAGGATCCGTTGAGTAGCTTTGGCTTCATCCATACGTAAATTGCTGTGAACAGAAGCGATGATGAAATCAAACTGAGCCAGCACTTCGTCCGGATAATCCAAACGTCCGTCATTTAATATATCACTCTCGATACCCTTGAAAATCTTGAAAGGGGCCATTTCCTGATTGAGCTGATCAATTTCGGCAAACTGCTGTAGTACCCGATCTTCTTTCAGTCCGTTGGCATAAAAAGCGGATTGGGAGTGGTCGGTGATACCAAGGTACTCAAAACCTTGATCGCGGGAGTATTCAGCCATGTCTCTTAAGGAGTGAAGCCCATCACTGTAGGTGCTGTGAGCGTGTAATACCCCCTTAATGTCTTTTTCCGTAATGAGGTCAGGCAACTTATTGCTTACTGCAAGATCTAGGACCCAATCCTGTTCGCGAAGTTCTGGGGGGATAACAGGCAAACTAACCTTAGAAAAGACCTCTTCTTCAGTGGCCAGGTTCCGGAAGTCAGTTCCTTCATATTTCTTAATAAAGGCCTGGAGAAAATCATTAGAGGACGTAAATCGAAATTGTTTGCTGCCAAAATTATCCGCGCTTACTAAATACAAACGGACAGGAAATCCATTGGCTGTCAGGGCGGTAATGCTCCCCTCTCCTATTTTAACATCCTCCATCTCCATTTTTTCCAAAGCAGCTGATACTTCTTCTGACTGAGCCGATGTAAGGATCTCAATGGCAGACAATGTATTAGCCTTTCTACGCAAGGCTCCGGTGTATTCCAATTGGGCGTCCAACAAGTCAGAAAGACCTGATTTTACGGTATCTGCTTCTTCCAGGATAGTGGCATAGTGGTATAAGTGCCGGGACTTTTGGTAATATTCCAGTTTTTGTTTGAGGTCAGCTTGAGTTTTTTCTCCAAAGCCTTTTAGGTCAATAAGCCGATTTTCATTGACGGCATAAAGCAATTCACCAATGCTCTCGGCCCCTAATTCTTTCCAGATCACTGCAATTTTTTTAGGTCCAAAGCCTTTAATGTTTAGCATTTCCTGAACGCCTTCCGGCGTTTGGTCCTTATACCTCTCCAGGGTGGCCATCTGTCCGGACTCTAAAAGTTCTAAAATTTTGCCGGTAATGGCTTTGCCAATGCCTTTAATGGAAGAGATCTCCGCCTCGTCCATTTCAGAAAGGGGCCGGTCCAATTTTCGTAAAGTAAGGTAAGCATTTTGGTAAGAGCGTATTTTGAAGGCATTCTCCCCGTGTAGTTCCATGATATTTCCGAGGAACTGAAATTGTTTGGCGATCTCTTTATTTGTCAAGGTTTTTTGTTTTGAGTTTTAAAGTAAAGGTTTGAGGTTCTAGCTACATCTCAAAAAGCAGTTTAGCATTTGATCAAAAAAGTAACAAGCTCAAACCATAAAAAAGAATGTTTGGAAAAAGGACATCCCCCCAAGCTCAACACCTAAATACCTAAACACTTTAAGCATTCATGTGCTCAATAATTGTTCTTATCTGGGCCTCTGCAAATTTATCGACTACCTCATCACTCATCAGGAGCAAGGCGTCCAGATAATTGTCAAAAAAGAGATGTTCGACCAACATCGCCGGCATTACCGTATTACGCAATACGTAGAAGTTGGCCTCCTTGTCCAAATCTCTATCTGATAAATCCGAGCGCATTTGGATGGTACCAGGTTTGCCTAATAATTCGTTGACGTTATTCCAGTGGAGGTCGGCCAGCGGATCTGCTTTGGTTGGTCCTTTGGATGTATAAACCTCAAAACCTCTGGCCAGGTGGCTGGCGGAAGCATTGGCGTGATTGGAGATAAAAATGCCGCTTTTGTAGTTGCGGTGATACCAATTGGCCCGATCAACCCGATCCTCCAGAGAATTATCCAGGTAATCATGACTGACGATGATGTGAGGGATAGCCAGTTGAGACAATTTTCGCGCCACAAGATTAGTGATGGTTCGATTCCAAACCCCTTCATAAAATATTCCGCTACCGTGAAATACACCTCTGGAATGCTTAAACATTTTTCCGCTGGTCATGTATCTGCCGGTTTTGTCTAATCCGCCGTGTCCCGCATCCAGGTATACGCAAAAATTGTCATTCATTATACAGCTATAGTTTTTTCGGGTTCAATAAAATATCAAATCAAAAAAATAACCAACAACTTATGGTTTAATCCTTACATTTGCAACTATAATGTTAAGCAACAACATAAAATTGATTAAACAAATAACGAAATAAATTATGGGTTGGAGACTTTTTATCAGCATGTGCAGTATAGTGTTGTTTTTGACATCTTGTGGAGATGACAAAACACAGTTTGAAAAAGACATTGAAAAAATCGAGGACTACCTGGCCAGCAATAACCTGACAGCCACTCAACATTCCTCCGGCATATTCTACAATATCGAAGAGGAAGGCAGCGGAGGCAGCCCCAGTGCATTTGCAACGGTGATCGTTAAGTACAAGGGCACTTTACTCGACGGTTAT
This sequence comes from Bacteroidia bacterium, assembly GCA_030430845.1. GTDB lineage: Bacteria > Bacteroidota > Bacteroidia > Chitinophagales > Saprospiraceae > JANQPA01. The sequence goes on from JAUIKE010000110.1 coordinate 6,075, forward strand.
GTTTTTGACGAAACAGTTGGGAACAAGACTTCCCGATTCGAATTGTATAACACGGTCCGGGGTTTTGGCACAGGTATACAACTATTACAGCGAGGTGGTAAGGGTACCATTTACATTCCTTCCGGATTGGGCTATGGCCGGTTCCCACCGGAAAATGGCGACATCCCCAAAAACGCGGTATTGATATTTGAAGTGGAGCTCGTCGATTTCATAAATTAAAAAGGGGCTGCTCATAACGACGAAGGAGTTATGAAACAGCCCCTTTTTAATTATTTTTTAGGCCTGTGCCTTTGGTGTATTAAAATTAAAAGGAGGGAAAGGCGGATTATCTGCTCCACCGATCGGGCCAAATTGGTTTTCATATTTGGCGAGATTATCTGACAAGGCTCTCAACAAACGTCTGGCATGTTGAGGAGTCAGGATCACCCGAGATTTTACTTTGGCCTTAGGTACATTCGGTACCATTCTGATAAAATCCACTACGAATTCAGATTGAGAATGAGAGATCATAGCCAAATTGGCATATACTCCTTCCGCCACCTCTTCCGGTAGTTCTATATTGATCTGATTTTTTGCTTTTTTAGTATCGTCCATGGTCGTTTTGTATTTTTATTTTGAAGTCTTCTTTTTCGTTGTTTTCTTCTTTGCGGCCTTCTTTTTTGTTTCAAAAGCTCCGGGAATTTCAGCTTCGATCATCTTTTTCACATTTTCCAAAGTCAATTCTTTGGCCTCTTCCGATGTTATCCTCGTCCCATCTTCCTTTTTAGGGATTTTTACGGATTTCTTTTTGAAACGGATGAAGGGCCCCCAGCGGCCATTTTCAACCGCAATATTTTCATCATCCCATTTGTGAATGTACCGATTGGCTTCCTTTTCGACCTTTTTTTCGATCAACTCATGCATCTCTTCCGTTGATAAGTTGTCGAAGTCGTACTTTCTGGGAACGTTCACAAACAAATCGTTCCACTTAATATAGGGACCGAAACGGCCTTTTCCCTTGGTAATAGGCTGCCCTTTATAGGTCCCAACCGGGGCATTTTCCTTTATTTTGGCTTCTACTAATTCTACTGCTCTTTCAAAGGAAAGCGAGATGGGGTCTTCTCCTTTCGGAATAGAAACATATTTTTTCTCGTCGTAACGGATATAAGGCCCATAACGGCCTTGCCCGATCACGAGGTCCATACCTTTGTGATTTCCAAGCTCTCTTGGGAGCTGAAAAAGCTTCAGGGCCTCTTCAAAAGTGATGGTGTCAATGGATTGCCCTGGCTGTAGATTAGCGTACTTAGGTTTTTCATCCTCGTCTAACTCCTCGGGCGTACCAATTTGAGCTACGGGCCCTACTCTGGTCATTCTTGTCAGAAGCGTCCGGCCGGATTCGGGATCTTTTCCCAGTATTCTTTCCCGGGTAGGGCGTTCAGCATTTTCGATGGTCTCTTCAACCGTTTTGTGGAAAGGCCAGTAAAAGTTTTCGAGGATCTCCGTCCATTCATCTTTTCCGGAGGCGATTTCATCAAACCTTTTTTCAATATCGGCGGTAAAGCTATAATCCATGATTCCGCCAAAATGCTTATCCAGAAAATCACTCACTGTAATACCCATATCGGTAGGAAACAGGCGATTTTTGACGGCGCCGGTAATTTCACTTTGCTTTTCCTCCTTAATTTGGCCTTTCTCCAAAGTCAAAACCTGGTAAGAACGCTCTTCTCCGTCTCGAGTATCCTTGATGACATAGCCCCTGCCCTTTTCCATGATCTTACTAATGGTAGGAGCATAAGTTGACGGACGACCGATGCCTAATTCTTCCAGTTTTTTCACCAGACTGGCTTCCGTGAAGCGAGCTGGAGGCCTGGTGAATCGTTCAATGGCCTGCATGTTTTTCAGATCAAGTGCTTGCCCCACTTTTAGAGGAGGCAACATGCCCTTAGCTTCTTCCTCTTCATCGTCATCTTTCGACTCCAGGTAAACTTTCAGAAATCCTTCGAACTTCAATACTTCACCAACAGCCGTTAAAGTGGTATCCGGAATAGTAGAAATACCAATCTTGACAGTCGTTTTTTCCAGTTGAGCCTCTGCCATTTGAGAAGCAACGGCTCTTTTCCAGATCAGTTCGTACAATCTTTGCTGATCGCGATCACTTCCCACTGTATGGGCCTGAAAATAGGTTGGCCGGATGGCTTCGTGTGCTTCCTGGGCACTGGCAGATTTGCTTTTATACTGGCGGGTCTTTACATATTCTTTTCCATACAGGCGCTCGATTTCCTGGGCAATACTCTGGATAGCAACCTGGCTAAGTGCAGTAGAATCCGTACGCATATAAGTAATGTGCCCGGCCTCGTATAGTCTTTGAGCTACCACCATGGTTCGTTGTACGGAAAAACCGAGTTTCCGGCTGGCTTCCTGTTGTAAGGTAGAAGTAGTAAAAGGAGCAGTCGGTTTCCTTTTCAGCGGCTTTACTTCAATATTATTGATCTTGTAAGTAGCATCGGCACATTTTTCCAAAAAGCTGCGAGCATCTTTTTCGGACTCAAACCGCCCAGGTCCGTCTGCCTTGAGGGCCACCTGCCGTCCTTGTTCATTTTCTACGTTAAAAATAGCCGAAACACGGAAGAAAGGTGTGATTTCAAAGTCCCGAATTTCTCTTTCCCGTTCGACGATGAGCTTAACGGCTACAGACTGCACACGGCCGGCCGACAATTTCCCTTTAACCTTCTTCCACAAGGTTTCGGACAGTTCAAAGCCCACCAATCTGTCCAGTATCCTGCGGGCCTGTTGGGCATTGACCAGGTTAATATCCAGTGTTCTGGGTTTGGCAATGGCATTTTTGATGGCCGGTTTAGTAATTTCCCTAAAGACAATGCGTTTCGTATTTTCTTCATCTAAGCCCAGCACCTTGCACAAATGCCAGGAAATGGCTTCTCCTTCACGGTCTTCATCCGTAGCCAGCCAGACGTTGTCAACCTTCTTAACCCATTCTTTTAACTCTTTGACGACTTTTCTTTTTTCGGGTGAAACCACGTATTTGGGGTTGAAGCCGTTGTTGACATCCACCGCGCCATTGCCCTTATCCAGGTCACGGACGTGACCGAAGCTGGATTTGACTTTAAAATCTTTTCCCAGGTATTTTTCTATGGTTTTCGCCTTCGCCGGCGACTCCACGATCAGTAAATTTTTCGACATGTTATTTCGGGGCGTTTAATTTCCGAATTAATAAATTTTCTCCTTTTCTGCTATATTCCTTACCTCAATGAAGGCGTAAACATAAAAGATTTTTTTTTAATCAACCTATTGTTACAAATGTATTATTGGAGTGTTTAGTTCGAATAAATGTTTCAATTGAGCGATAATAGTTACGAAAAAAAAGCGAAAAAGTTCAAATCTTTCCCAAGGGCGAGCGCTTCTTCCAGTTGATGCTCATGTAAGTCAATTAGCTCTGACAGCCTATAGCGCCAGACGAGCACACTCTAATAATCCTCAACACAAACCACTATTATACAAGTACTTACGATTTGTCAACAATGCAATTACAATTATAAGGCAAGAAAATGACAATCGCAAGGAGTAACAAAAAATCATTTAAACAATAAGTTTGAACAACTTCTATTATACCAATTTTATGAACGTATCAAAATAGAAGCTTATATTGTCAGCCATTATCAGAAAAAAGGGCAGTTATGAAAAAGATCTATGTGGCCGCAACCGGTCAACACGTGGGAAAGACAACTTCTACGCTCGGCCTGGTAGCCAACCTGAAAGCGCTGGGCCTTTCTACAGGGTACTGCAAACCAGTCGGACAAAAGCACCTCATGCACAATGGAATGATCGCCGACAAGGATGCCGTGCTTTTTTCCAAAGTAATTGGCTTTAACATGAATCCGGAATGGCACAGTCCGGTTATCATTGCACGAGGCGTGACCAAAAAATACATAGAAGATCCTTCTCAATTCGATTTTGAGAACAAAATCATGAATGCTGCCAAAAAACTCAATTCGAAGTATGACGTAGTAGTCTATGAAGGCACCGGTCATCCCGGTGTGGGCAGTGTATGTGACCTTTCGAACGCTACAGTTGCCAAAATGCTGGGGGCCGGTGTTGTGATGATCGTCGAAGGAGGGATTGGCCGCACGATTGACAAGTTATGGATGAGCTCTGCTCTTTTCCGCGAGCAACAGGTTCCTATTCTGGGCGTTATCGTCAATAAGGTCAATCCGGAAAAGATGGAAGATCTTTCGTATTATCTTTCCAAAAGTCTGAATCGAATGGGCCTTCCGCTGCTGGGCGTTTTGCCCTATGATCCTGCTCTTTCTTTCCCGATCATGGAAACCGTCAAACAAGCCATTAATGGTAATGTGCTGCTCAATGGGCATAAGCTGAACAATAAAGTAGAAGATATCATCGCAGGCTCTTTAGTAGACGCTGAAGAATTCAGTACCCACCAAAACATGCTATTGGTTGCAAGCATCAAACGCCTCAATGAAGCCATCGAGAAAATTGAGCGGATCAGTAAGCTAAAAAACCTGAAGAAGTCTCCACTGTCCGGGGTGATCGTCACGGGCGACGGCCGCCATGCCAAATGGTATGACGAGGCGGATCTGAACAACCCCTACTTCAGAAAATATAATATACCGGTTATCACCACCAAGCTCGACACCTACGGCTCGGTGGTCAAGATCAGCCGTATTGAAGTAAAGATCAATACCAAAACGCCCTGGAAATCTAAGCGAGCCATTGAGCTCATTAAAAAGCATTTTAACTTCGAGTTCTTTTTGGAGCAATTGGATTTGCCGATTGAATCCAAATAAGATATAATTAAAACAGGCTATCGAAAAAGGCCGTAGGTCTTTTTCGATAGCCTGTTTTAATTATATCTTCTCTATTCTACAACCTTCTTTTCATTCAATTGTATTACCTTTGAGCTTCCAAAAAAAACGATAAGAAACTACCAAAATATGCTTTCTGCTATTTCTCCTGTAGACGGGCGATATGCCTCCAAGACAAAGGATTTACAAGAATATTTCTCAGAATTTGCCCTGATCAAGTATCGGGTTCTGATCGAAGTAGAATATTTTATTGCTTTGTGTGAACTTCCATTACCTCAATTGGCTGACTTTGACCAGGAGAAGTTCGCCGAGCTGCGTCGGCTCATCAATCGTATGGATGAAGGAGAGGCGGAAAAGATCAAGGCCATTGAGCGGACCACCAATCACGATGTAAAAGCGGTGGAATACTATATCAAAGAAAAATTTGACGAACTAGGCATATCAAAATACAAGGAGTTTGTTCATTTTGGGCTTACCTCTCAGGACATCAATAATACTGCCATTCCTCTTTCTTTAGAGCATGCGATATCTGTGGTCTTTTTACCAGGACTTCAGGAAGTGTATCAGGGTATCAGCAGAATTATTGAAAACTGGAATGACGTCCCTATGTTGGCACGAACACACGGACAGCCGGCTTCTCCTACCAAGATGGGCAAGGAAATGGAGGTATTCATTTCCCGAATAAAAGAACAGGAGCGTCAACTCAGGGCTGTTCCCATACGGGCAAAATTTGGCGGCGCCACCGGAAATTTTAATGCGCATTTTATCGCCTATCCGGATATTGACTGGCATGATTTTGCCAATCAATTCGTTCAGGAAAAGATCGGCCTGGAAAGAGCATTTCCCACCACCCAGATAGAACATTACGACAACCTGGCTGCCGTATTTCATGCCATGGCTCGTATCAACAATATTCTACTGGATCTTTGCCGGGATATGTGGACTTACATATCAATGGATTATTTTAAGCAAAAAACTATTGCCGGCGAGGTCGGCTCTTCTGCCATGCCTCATAAAGTAAATCCCATTGATTTTGAAAATGCCGAGGGTAACTTGGGTATTGCCAATGCCTTATTGGAACATCTAGCAGCCAAACTACCCGTGTCCAGATTACAGCGTGATTTAACGGACAGTACGGTATTAAGAAATATTGGAGTGCCGCTTGCACATGCGGTCATTGCATTTAAATCCATCGTAAAAGGTTTGGGTAAGGTCCATCTCAATGAAGGCAAACTGGATGAAGATTTGAACCATAACTGGGCCGTTGTTTCTGAAGCTATCCAGACCATCCTCCGCCGTGAGGGCTACGATCAACCCTATGAGGCCCTAAAAGCGCTGACCCGTGGAAAAGCCAGTGTGGAAGAAGAAGATATCAAAACCTTTATTGAAACGCTTAAGGTAAGTGAAGGCGTGAAAGAGGAATTGAGAAAAATTACACCTCAAAACTACACCGGAAGATAAAATATTAGATGGTGTGGGGTTGTGTAAAAACTCGTTCCTCGTTTTTAACCACCCCATTAAATTTTATTTAGGAGGTCGTTTTAAGAAAAAAACTTCGTTTTTTTCTTAAAACGACCTCCTAAAAGAATATTATTGGTTGTGTGAAAAGGCCGAAGGACTTTTCACACAACCTCACACCATCTAAATAATTACTCCGCCATTCTGACGACTTTAGGATAAAACAATCCGATCACATCCACCAAGTCTTTTTGGTGGTCCATGACCTGATGGATGTCCTTGTAGGCGAAAGGCGCCTCATCCAGGTCTCCGCCTATCAGATCTACTTTATGTTGCTTCAAATGCTTTTTAAAATCCTTTTTGGCAATGCTCTCCTTAGCCTGACGGCGCGACATCAACCGACCCGCTCCATGTGAAGCAGATTGCAGAGAGCTTGCACTCCCCTTTCCTTCGACAATAAACCCAGGAGCCGTCATAGAGCCGGGGATCACCCCTAATTCGCCTTTTTTGGCTGGAGTGGCACCTTTGCGGTGTACAATCACCTCTTTCCCGTCCGCTAGCACTTCCTTCCAGGCAAAGTTGTGGTGGTTTTCCACTCGGGCGATGGGGTCTTCTCCCAATGCCTTGCCAATGCGGTGATGAATGTGATGGTGGCAAGCAGAAGCATAATCACCGGCGAGGTTCATGGCCAGCCAGTACTCCATACCCTCTTCCGAATCCAGGCTGAGCCAGGCCAGGTGCTTGGCCTGCTTGGGTAGCAAGGTTTTCTCCATAGCCAGCTTCGTGTAGTGGTTAGCGATATTTGCTCCCAAACCACGAGAGCCCGAATGCGACAGAACCGCCAGGTAGGTGCCCGCAGGAACACCCAGAGCATTGGGTTCTTTTTCAAGAGTTACCAGTCCAAATTCTACGAAATGGTTCCCTCCGCCGGAGGAGCCAATTTGCTGAACGGCTTTCTGACGCAGACTTTTCAATTTGGGGATCTCCTTAAACTCCGGCCGCTCAAATATGGGATCATCCATCGGCCGGTCGAAAGCATCAAATCCAAAACGAGTGTTTTGTGCCAGCATATCTTTCAAAGCGGAACGCTTATTTTCCAAAAAAACCTCAGGCCGGTCATAAATACTCAGGCACATTCGGCAGCCTATATCCACACCGACGCCAAAAGGAATCACCGCATTTTCCACTGCCAAAACGCCCCCAATAGGCAGGCCGTACCCCTGATGTGCATCCGGCATCAAAGCCCCGGCAGCCGTCACCGGCAACTGCATAGCGATGTTCATTTGCTTGAGCGCCCCTTTCTCGATATTTGACTGTCCAAAAATGGGATAATCCGGTAGTTCTTCTTTGAGTTGAATTTCCTTTTTCGGCTCGTTCTCCTTCAAGGTCTCAACAATCCGTCCCAGTATTTCATCACTTTCGTATTGATCAGGGTTTTGGATCACTTCTTTTAACAAAGCCAAGACCCATACCTTTGACTTTTTTCGGTGGTGCTTCAGCATCATGTTAATAGCCATACCGATGGCCGGCCCTTCCGGGTATCCCAACTTGATCAGGTCCTTTCCTCTAAGTTTTAATTTTGCCATTCGTTCGCTCGATTACTAATTGTAGAAGGTAAAATGTAGAAAGGAGAAGGAAAGTTCCCTAATTATTATTTTTTGCAGGAGCTTGCCTGCCCGGGCAAGTTCCTCCAAAAAACAAAATAGGGATGGTGTAAAAAGGCCGGAGGTTTTTTATACAATCCCAAAAACCTATAAATCAAGGAGCCCCTCGGGAAGAATCATGATCAGTTTTTTTTCATTCTCCAGAATATCTCCGATAAATTCTTCTACCAGGGGGATCATGACCTCCTCGCCGTTTTTTTCTACCAATGCCAGCATCTGCATCGGCATTTCGATGAGTTCTGAAATAGGGCCGACTTCCTCGCCTGTTTCTGTAAAAATAATGAAGCCTACCAGGCCGGGCAGGCGGTCTTCAAAGGAGAGCGCTGCATTTTGGTCAGACAGATCTGAGACTCTAATAAACAAGGGTTTACCACTTAATTTCGCTGCTGCTTCCCGATCTTCCACTTCTTCAAATTTGAGGAGGATATCTGTTCCTTCTTTAATTTCTTCAATGAAATAAGGGATCTTTTGTCCTTTAATCTCAACAAAAACAACTTCGGTATTTAGCAGGTCCTCCCAAAAGCGATCTTCTATAAAGCTCTTGAGTGCTCCATTTAAACCATAGTGTTTTTTTAATTGACCGATCTGAACGAAATCCATATCTGCATATTATTTCACTGGAACGACTGCAATTTTTTTCTCAAAATAAAACCTTTTTCGGCTTTAACGGTCCAGGGCGTATCCCCACAGGCTGCCAGACTACATTGAGTATCCAGGATCATCAATTCCTGGTAGATCAAACCAATGTCTTTAGCATAGAATTCTTTACCACTTCTCAGCTCGAAGCCATTATCTGCATCGGTCAGTTCCACCTCCAGTACATCTGAATATTCAGTTCCCTCCATGGAATAAACATCGAGGCGTTGCCGCAATTCGTATCCGGACCAATCTTTGAAAATAGCGATGGGCTCCTCGGCCACTCGTATTTCGGTTTGCGGATCTACAAAGGCGTTTCCTTCCCATTGGTCTCCGACCGTGATGGGAAACACCAGTTTTATGAAGGTAAAGTTTTGTTCAGAGCGAAGCACCCGGGTTTTCTCCAACTTAGCAGTATAAACATTAAGGGGTTTCCAGGGCGCTGCTCCTTTTTTTTCGGAATACAAAATGCGGTAAATAAGGTCCCCCTCATTATCTCTAAGCGTATCCGTTATGGTTTCCTGGATAAAAAAGTGGACCGTATCAATGAATGTGCCGCCCGGTATGGGATCATAGATAATGGAATCTGCCTCATAAGTCCAGGTATGTCCGATAGCTAAGGGAAAGAATTCATAGCCATAATCTATTTCCACTGTTTCAACAGTTTCTTTCTCACAGGAAAGTACTCCTAGAGCCGTCAACAAGAGCAGAAAAAGAATGGATCGGTTCATATTTTAAAACTTCATGCTTCCAAGAATGACACCTCCTCCCAGTACATCATCCCCCTCATAAAAAACGGCAGATTGTCCGGGAGCAACGCCTCTCACATTGGCCAAAAACTCAACATCTACCTGCTCACCATTCTGATGAAGGCGGCTGAGCGTACCGGAGTCTTTGTATCGAATCTTGGTGACGGCCTCCGTTCCTTGCGGCAGTTGTTCATATTTCATCAGGTTCAGTTTGCCTACCTGCATCCCATTTCTGACCAATTCATCTACGGTGCCGAGAACAACTCTGTTAGCATGCGGTTGGATTTCGGTTACATACATTGGTTGGCCAAAAGCCACTCCTAATCCCTTTCTTTGCCCGACTGTGTAGAAAGGATAGCCCTTATGTTCGCCGATTATTTCTCCTTTGGCATTGACAAACTCCCCGCCGGCTACCTGCTCTTCCAGGCCTTCTACTCTTCTTTTCAGGAAGCCCCGGTAGTCATTATCGGGTACAAAACAGATCTCGTAACTTTCCCCTTTTTTTGACAAATCCGTATAGCCCCAATCAAAAGCCATTTGCCGGACTTCCGGCTTAGTATAGTTGCCTAATGGGAATCGGCTCCGGTTCATACAATCCTGGCTAAGGCCCCATAGAACATAGGACTGATCTTTTTTGCGATCCACCGCTTTGGAAATATATTTTCTACCGTTCGACTCATTGATCTTAGCATAATGCCCGGTGGCAATAAACTCGCAGTCTAGTGCATCTGCCCTTTTCAACAAAGCACTCCACTTGATATGCGTATTGCATAGAACACAAGGGTTAGGTGTACGACCTGCCATGTATTCGTCCACAAAATTATCGATCACATAATCTCCAAACTCATCGCGGATATCGATGATAAAATGATGAAAGCCCATATCTACTGCCACCTGCCGTGCATCGTTAATGGAATCCAGGCTGCAGCAACCCGTTTCCTTCTGGGTTCCGCCGGAGTTGGCATAATCCCAGGTTTTCATGGTGATGCCGATGACTTCGTATCCTTCCTCGTGTAGCATCATGGCCGTAACGGTACTATCAATTCCGCCACTCATTGCTACCAGTACTTTTCCATGCTTGCTCATAAAATATAATTTTAAGATGCTTGAGCGCGGAACCGCGCTCAAGCATCTTATTGTATAGTCTAAAAAAGAACAACAAAAGTACACTTTTTGGTCTGCTTTAGTTCAAGATTTTTTTTATTTTCTATTCAAATAAGAAGCGAATCGGCTCTATTTAGTCTTTATTAGGGGCTAGATGGTCGAAAATGGGCTAGAAAGTGGTATTTCAGGATTCAAATTCGTAATATTGAGGTTAATTACCATTTTAAAAACTCAAAAATGAGTTAAAATTTGGCATTACTCAACCTTTGCAATAGCATATATTGTTGTTATATGTTGTGGTATAGGAAAAAATCTATGAGATAAGCACAAATTATGGTGGCTATTCATCCTTTTTTTGCATTTTTTATTGCTGTGGGCGTCAGTTTTGGCAGCGCCATTCCTTTCGGCCCCATCAATCTCTCTGTCATTGACACAACCATCCGCAATAACCTGAAGTGCGGTGTGCTGTTTTCCCTCGCTGCTGCGCTCGTAGAAATTGTTCAAGTGATGGTGGCTTTATTCTGTAGTGTTTGGGTGGCAGAATTTTTCACCAAAAGTCCGGCCATAAAGGTTGGTGCCTTCATTTTGTTCATTGTGCTGGGTTTCTTCTTTTTATTTAAAGGAAAAGTCAAAAAGAAAAAAGAAACCCCTGATAGTCAGGTGGCTAACTTTTTCAAAGGTGCCCTCATTGCCCTGGCCAACCCTCAAACGCTTCCTTTCTGGATCTTTATACTTACTTACCTGGAAACCGTACAAATGATCCCTATTAATGCCAATCAGCCATGGAGCATCATCATCGCCTTTGGTGTGGGGGTCTGTGTAGGTAAGTTTTTAGGACTGTTGGGCTTTTCCCTGCTGAGTCATCGCATTGGAAAAAAATCCACCAAGATCACTAAAGTAACCAACCAGGCCATCGGGTACTTCCTTATTGTGATTGGTGTGATCCAGGGGATTCAAGCCTTTTTTATGTAAAATTGCTTCGGTTTTAAGAATACTGATTTATTGGACGTACTTAAATTGTTATCATAATCGTTGATAAGTTGGTAAAAGTTTTTTTAATTGTAGGTTTAAGTAACTAAGCAATTTTAAATAATAGCATGAAGCATTTCTCTTTCATCTTTTTTCTGTTAGGAATATTTTTTACAACTGAATTAAGCGCCCAGGTGGAATACGGCCTGGCAACCGTTTACGCAGATAAATTCCACGGCCGAAGAACCGCCTACGGTTTTACCTACGACAAAAACAAGCTCACCGCAGCTCATAAAAAACATCCCGCCGGCACCCGGCTACGGGTTACCCGAACAGATAACGGCAAATCAGTCGTGGTAACCGTTAATGATGAGGGGCCCTTTACAGTGGGGCACATCATAGACCTCTCCAAGGCAGCCGCCCAAAGACTGGACATGATAGAATTAGGCGTTGCCAATGTCAAGGTGGAAGTAGTAGGTAAAGAGGATTTAACCGCCTCCACCAGCCGACAAGCCGATAGCTCACCTCCGGTAGCCAATAATACCAGGCCCCAGGAAAACCAACGCAGCGTACAGGAAGACCCTCCGGTCCAAGCCTATAATAATCCTCCAACAAGTTCTGGTAATCAAACGGAAAGTAGTAGTAGCCAAAACCGACAAACGACTACCGCTGCTCCTTCTAATGTGGATCGCATCCCAATTACTACGGAAGAGCCTGAAACAGTAGAGGTGACGGCTAAGTCCCCAGAACCGACGGATCAACTGGCAGGAAAGGAATTTACTAAATACGGATTGCACAAAATTAAGGTTAGTGAGCCGACTCCCGGGTTCGGTGTGCAGGTCATGGCATTAAATACGTATGAATCTGTTTTCCCGCAAATTGCGAAGTTTCAAAGCAGAGGATTTAAAGATATTTATTTGACTGTTGATCCTGCGAATGCGACTTACCCGTACAAATTGATCCTGGGTATGTACGAAGAGGAAGCTTCCGCTAAGCGATATGCCAATGATCTGAGGTCCAAATATAACGTCAAAGGCTTTGTGGTTGGCAATGAATTCCCCAGCTATTTTTACAAGATTAACCTTCTGAAGCCGGAAGTGGAGGGATTTGGCGTGCAGGTGATGTCGCTCAGCGCTTACGAAAATGTACTGGAACAATTGGCCAATTATGAGAATAGAGGCTTTAATAATATCTATGTCAATGTAGAAGAAGGCCAGGGCAGATCTAATTACAAGATCATCCTGGGTATGTTTGACAATGCCGATTCAGCCAATCGCTATAAGAATGACCTTCGAAGGAAATACAGTGTGAATGGCTTTGTTTCCAGTTTTGTTAAACCTTAAACAACTTCCTTAAAAAAACATGAGTCATGCCGAATTTTCGGGGCAATTTACAAGTCGTTTATTTTCAACCACTTAGACTTTGTTGTTCGTTGCTCGTTGTTCGTTGCTCGTTGTTCGTTGTTCGTTGTTCGTTGTTCGTTGTTCGTTGTTCGTTGTTCGTTGTTCGTTGTTCGCGATTAAACGGACAACGAGCAACGGACAACTAATTGAAAATCAAAGTTTAGTTGAATAGTCGTTTTTTCTACATCCTCTTTTAAAAAATAGGGGATGTCTCATGTTTTTTTAATTTACTACTACACTTCCTGATACAGGATTGATACTTAGTACCTGCTCTCTGACATCCACCACCTCAAAAGGCGTCGGTTCCGGGCTGAATTTTATTTCGGTACCGCTTCCTGTTTTTCCTTTCACGCGAAAGCAAAGTTGATAAATAGTGGTACCATCCGCAAGATTTATGCCTTGCAAGGCATTGTCGATCCAGACAAATGTGAGAATCCCTTTGTCTTTTCGATTCAATCCAAAATTATTTTCTCCTAAATAAGGAAGATTAAAGCCCTGCACCTTCTCGAATTCCAGTATTTGCGGGTCCCAAACGAGGGAATACTGCATCGATAATAAGTTATTGAAATCTGCAACGGAAATATTCACACACACCTCCTCTCCCGTTCTGGCCGCCTGGTGTTCCGCCACCAGGGTTAAATCGACAAAGGAGGAAGTAGGTGCAACAGGCGATTGAAACAGAAAACCTGAAAGGATAATCGATAAGATCACGTTCATAGGAAAAGTACTTTTTTATTTTTTCTAGGCAAATGTACGGATAATCACTTATATAAGTTTGTTAAGAAAATTACAAAAAGGCCGGCCCAGAACATAAATGTTCAGGACCGGGCCCTTCAAAAATCGTCCGTTATTCTTTTAGTCCTTAGTTGCGACTATTTTTATTATTTTTCTTTCTGGCGATATTGCGGCTGGCTTTATTTTGATGCATGTGTAAGCCCGCACGTTCTCTTTTTGTTACCTGGCCATCAGCTTTGGTTTTCATTTTATGCTTTTGAATATTTTTCTGTTGCTTCCGGGTTTGTTTTAATTCTGCTTTAGTCAGCTCACCGCTGGCGATACCCTGGCCGATCCGTTTTTGTTGTTTAACCTGACGCTTACTAACTTTTGGAGTGGTATTTGATTGAGCCTGGGTAGAAAAAGTAAAACCGACTAAAAAAAGAGCGACGAATAGGAGCTTGAATTTCATAATTGATTGATTTTGGTTTTCTTTATAAATTATTGTCTACGAACTTTGGACTATAATCCGAAAAGAAGGTTTATTGACACTATTGTTAAAAAACCGTTAAATTGGATCAGATTATAAAATCAATGATTCCTATTACATTCGTTACCTTACATTTGTATAATCGTATATAAAATTAATTGTATGAACAGGTCAATTTCTTACCTCGCTTATTTCCTGGTAATCAGCATTGGATTATTGGGGTGCGTTTCTCAGAGTAAATTTCTCGAAGTGCAGGAACAAAAGAGTTTTTATGAATCTGCTTATGCCAACTTCGATTCCCTCGAAGCCGTCAACCAGGACCTAAGGCAGGATAATCAGGATATGGAAGCCTACCTCAGGCAGGCTTTTCAGGAGGTAGAGAAGTTAACCGTGGCAAATCAAAGCCTGAACCGGAATTATGTAGAACTGCGAAAAAGATACGATCAAATCGCTCAAACCAATAACTCGGTCATTTCTAATTCTTCTTTTGAGAAGCAAAACTTTCAGGAGCAACTAGCAGCCAAGCAGGCAGAGCTGGACCAAAAAGAAGCCTACCTGAACAACCTGGAAAGAGAACTGACCGTTCGCCAACAACAACTCAACCAGGTTCAGGCTAACACAGCAAATCCGTCGCCTTATGGCAACACCAATAGTAATATGCCTCAAATGGAATACCAGGTCAACCTGGTCAAACAGCAACTTCAAAAGCTTCGCGAAGCAGTTGGCCAGGCTTTTTATGGAATCGCCGGCAATGAAATTAGCATTACCCAGGAAAATGGGCGCATTGTCATTACAATGGCACAAAGCCTGCTTTTCCCCAACAATTCTAATGATCAGGTCAATAACAGAGGCCTTAGCACGCTTGCTCAGCTGGCACAGGTGTTAAATGCCAACCCTGAAATCAAAATTGATGTCGAAGGTCATACAGACGCAGACGGAGACCCTAAAAACAACTGGGACCGCTCTGTCATCAGAGCCGCTGCGGTAGCTAAAGAACTCATCGCCCTCAATATTAATCCATCGAGAATTACCGCTGCCGGGAAAAGCTCCTATGAGCCCATTGCGAATAATAATTCTCCTCAGGGAAGGCTGGCTAATAACCGCACGGAGATCATTCTATCTCCAGACTACAACCCTTTACTTAACATTATTCAACGATGAAAAAACACCCGATCATAATCTTACTTCTGGCAACGCTTCTAACGGCTTGCCTGGATGCGACCAAACCCTTAAAAGTAAAAGATTCCCAAAAAGTCATTGAAATGTCGAAAAGCCCTTGCTTTGGCGATTGCCCGGTTTATGAGGTAGCCATCTACGAAACGGGCATTGCTACCTTTAAAGGTGTTCGCAATACGGATCGTATGGGATTATTTGTAAAAAAAATAGGGCAGGAAAAAGTTCGTCAGATCATCAATCGGTGTGTGTCGGCTAATTTGTTGCAGTTCCAGGAAGTTTATAAAAGTAATGTTCCGGACCTTCCTACCGTGAGCATTACCTATTATGAAGGGAAAGAAAAGAAAACCATTGCCGGAAAACGGGAACGCCCCGTTCCGGTCTTGGAAATTGAAGAAATGCTGGACGAAATTGCCTTTTCCTCCGGCTGGGAATTAGTGGAAGATCCTCCGTCTGAGCTTCCCCCAGGCGCCAAAGCTAATGAATTAGTCGTTAAACTGAACAGAAGTGTGGAAGCCCTGGCCTGGTCCAAGCGTTATAGCAAAGAAACATTGGTACTTAAAAAATCCCTTTCCGCAGATAAAACCTTCTGGCTCATTTCTTTTGATGAAAAAGTAATTAATATCCAGGAAATGCTTGAATTACTCAGGCAGGATTCCGATGTATTTAGTGTCCAGTATAATCAGTACTATCAGTAGGGCTTTGAGTTCAGGGTTTTGAGTTCAGGGCCCTAATTGCTATGAACTATGAGCTATGATCCCAAGACCCTGAACTCAAAACCCAAAACCAATCCATCAACTAATCATGAAAAGAAGAAACTTTTTTAGAAATACCCTATTGGGCGGGCTTAGTTTACCAATGTTGGTGACCAGCACTTCCTGTGATTCAGATAATCAAGGGGAGGCTAATTCCACAAATTCATCCACCGACACGAGTTTTACGGATTCCTTCGAATGGAAGGAGGTGACCATTTCCGAATTGCAAAGCAAGATGGAAAGTGGCGAGCTCAGCGCCCGCGACCTGACCCAGCAATACCTCGACCGCATAAAAGCCATTGACCAAAGCGGTCCAGGCCTTCAGTCCGTCATCGAAGTAAACCCGGATGCCCTCAGTATCGCGGAGCAGCTGGATGAAGAACGCAAACAGGGGAACGTCAGAGGCCCTCTGCATGGCATTCCCATCATGGTAAAAGACAATATCGACTCGGCCGACAAGATGATGACCACTGCCGGTGCCTTGGCTCTGGAGGGAAACATAGCAAGTCAGGATGCCTTCATAATTGAAAAACTCAGAGCTGCCGGAGCCGTGTTGCTCGGCAAAACCAACCTCAGCGAATGGGCCAACTTCCGGTCTACCCGTTCCTCTAGCGGTTGGAGTAGCCGGGGTGGGCAGGTCAAAAATCCTTATGTACTGGACCGGAATCCCTGTGGTTCCAGCTCGGGTTCGGGAGCGGCCGCCTCTGCTAACCTCTGTACCCTAACCATCGGTACAGAAACCAATGGATCCATTGTGTGCCCATCTTCCAGCAATGGCATAGTGGGCATCAAACCCACGGTAGGGCTATGGAGTCGCTCCGGTATTATTCCAATTTCCGAAAGCCAGGACACTGCCGGCCCGATGGCTCGAACAGTACGGGACGGAGCCGTTTTACTAGGAGCTCTAACAGGAGTAGATCCAAGAGATCCGCGCACTCAGGAAAGTACCGGTAAGTTCCATCAAGATTACACGCAATTTCTGGATGCAGACGGCTTAAATGGAGCCAGGATCGGAGTAGGCAGAAGCTTTATGGATTTTCACGAGGAAGTAGATAAAGTATTAGAACAGGCTTTTGAATTAATGAAAAGTAAAGGCGCTACGCTGGTAGATTTGGAAGAAGTAGAAGAATGGCAGGGCCTTGGTAATGCCGGTTATCAGGTATTATTGTACGAATTTAAAGATGGCGTCAACAAATATCTTGAAACGGCCAATCCAGGTACGGGGGTCAAAACGCTGGCAGATGTCATAGCTTTCAAC
Source organism: Bacteroidia bacterium (assembly GCA_030430845.1). Taxonomy (GTDB): domain Bacteria; phylum Bacteroidota; class Bacteroidia; order Chitinophagales; family Saprospiraceae; genus JANQPA01. Next base: position 23,265 of record JAUIKE010000110.1, read on the forward strand.
AAAGCCAACAGTGATCGTGCCATGCCTTATTTCAAACAGGAGATCTTAGAAGCAGCAGAAGAAAAAGGAGATCTCAACACTCCCGAATATAAGGAAGCCGTGAAAAAAACCTTGGAGCAATCCCGAAAAGGCATTGACCGAGTCATGAAGGAAAATAATCTGGATGCGATCATTGCGCCCACCGGCGGCCCCGCCTGGTGTACCGACCTCATCAACGGCGATCATTTTGGAGGAGGCAGCTCCTCTCCGGCGGCCAGGGCCGGCTATCCTAATATTACTGTACCGGCGGGATTTGTTCATGGCCTGCCTGTGGGCCTTTCCTTCTTCGGAGGAGCTTACACAGAGCCTACTCTATTGAAAATCACTTACGCCTTTGAACAGGCCTCCAAGCATAGAAAAGCGCCGGAGTTTAAACCCTCCTTAAGCTGATTAACGAAGCCGCCTTCCGGCGGCTTCGTTAAAAAATCAGTCTAGCCAATCCTTTTGATCCACTCCATGCGGAGCATTTTCCTGGATGTGTTTGGCCATTACTTTAAGAAGCTCGTCATATCCATAGGGCCTCCAACCATGCCCTCCGCGGGCTCCATAAGTGAAAGAGCCATCGTAATATGGATTGGTCGTACTTTCAAGAAACTCTTCCATGTGATATACTCCCACATTCAGGAAGAAATTATCCATATGACCACAGAAAACATTCAGTTTCCCTTTTAACTTTGGGCCGAGGGTTTCCCAGTTTTTTTCCAAATAATTCCTCAGGTCATAATTTTCTTTCCAATATTCTGCGACCTCAGGCTTCATTTCTCCGGTACGTTTGTCAAAAAGCGGTTCAAAGTAACCATCCTCTCCTACCGGGCCGAACACCGCGCTCCAAATATCCAGTTGCTGACCGGAGCGTCCCTTTGTGCCGTTAACTAATTCCATTAAATTGCGTTGCTGGGAGGTCAGCCGGACAGCCCCCGTTTCGGGTTCACGAGTGTTGATGATAGGAGTTTTGTACAATCCTTTGTCCCGGAAAAAAGCATTTTCATCTTCATAGATGTTGATCCCCTCCACGTTTCTGAAATCCAGTGGATCGGGAGCGAAGGACCAAGTCCCGCCATAAAAGTCAGGGTAAAAGACCTGTAGGGCGAATGATTCCCAGCCACCGGTGGAGCCTCCGGTGAGTAAGCGTGCATAAGAAGCCTGGATGGTTCGGAAGCGTTTCTCAATCTCAGGAATCAGCTCTTGGTGAATAGCATCGCCATAAGGCCCATTATTGGCAGAGTTAACAGCATAAGAATCGTCAAAATAAGGCGTGGGATGCTGTAACGTCACGGCAATAAAGCGGGGGTAATCATCTGACATCCAGGCCTTATATAAGTCACTGCCTTCTTGGAATCCGAGGGGCGCTCGCATAGAGAAGTGCCCCTGGTGATACACTGTTGGGTAGCGTGCTTCTGGGTTTTCTTCGTACCCTTTGGGTAAAAGAACGGTTGCGCCGAAGTAGATGGGGTGCCCCCAAAATTCGGTGAGGATGTCACTCTGGATTTTGAAGCGTTTGACCCATTTGGTATCCTCCGGCAATTCTATAGGAGGAATTTCGGAAGACAACTCCATTTTGATCGTCTCTTTTTTAGCAGGATCAAAGTCAAACTCAATCGTTTCACTGATCAGATTACCAGGTGAGCGGCGCCAGTTTTGACCTTCCCATTGGTCCATGTGCATCCAAAGCGTTTTCCCATCCGAACGCTTGAATTCTGTGTATTTATTCAGAACAGCTTGCAGATAATACTTGCCGGCTGGTACATTTTTAAAGGCTTCCTGGGGATAGCCCAGGGTAGCGCCATCAATAACGACGGTTTCGCCGGGCATCAGATTTTCGAAGTCGACTCCAAAAAACTGGACGCCATATCTTCCCACTTGCAGTCTTGGGTCGCGCTCATTATTTTCTCCGAAGGCCAAAAACATCCTTCCTGTAAGTGGCCCCTCATGCAAAGATGCGGGATAAGAAATCTCAAAGCGCAGCGGAGAAATGGCCTCTGAGCTTTGCTCGGAGGTACAGGAAGTAAGGCCTAGTGAAATGGTGAAAAAGATAAAAAGGAATAGCAAGTTTGTTTTCATACTAATTTTTTCCTTTAAAATACACAATCCTTAGAAAGTTAGTTTAGGAGTTCGCAGGTTTCGTGGTCTAATTCCGTTTCAAGCGTATAGTGTGAAAAGGGGTAGGTTTTCAGGATTTCCTTTATAGCTGTTTTGGTTTGCAGTATTTGGTCAAAATCATCGATTTCCTTTAGGCAAATGTGGCTGGTAAAAACATGATGTTCTCCCTCCAATGACCATACATGAGTGTGATGCAAGGATTGGACATTCGCCACAGCGAGTATTTTCTTTTTAATTTCATCCAAAGGGATATCCGAGGGTACGCCCTGGAGAAAAAGGTGTAAGGTTTCCCTCAATCTTTTCATAACATTCCATAACACATATAGGGTAATAAGAAGAGAAAGGGCAGGATCCAGATAGTGGATTTCTTTAAATAAAAGTACAATTGCAACGATCAGTACAGCCACCCACCCCAATACATCTTCTAATAAATGCCAGGAGACCACTTTTTCGTTGAGTGTTTTGCCGCTACTCACCTTCCAGGCAGCATATCCGTTGACCGTCACGCCAATTACAGCAAATAAGACCATGCCCAAGGCGTCAGATGCTTGTGGGTCCAAAATCCTTTCCACACCTTCCGTGATAATAAATATAGACCCGGTTATGAGAACAATACTATTCACCAATGCTCCAAGAAGCGAAAACCGGCGATAGCCAAAGGTATACTTTTCGTTCGCTCCTTTATGGGATTTGCGATCGAGATACCAGGCCAGGCCCAGAGAAAGGCTATCTCCCAAATCGTGCAAGGCATCCGAAAGAATGGCCACACTATTGGTCCAAATCCCGCCGAATATTTCCAGAATGGTGAAACCAAGATTCAGGAAAAAAGCAAGGCGGATGTTGTTAGAGTGTTGATGATGGTGGTGGTCATGATGGTGCCCCATGGTAGTCGATTTTTGGTCGTTTTTTTTCAACAAATGGTGTATTGGGGGGTTAGTTCCAGACTATAATAATATTCAAATAAAGCGAGGGAGTTGGAGTTTTGGGGCTTTTTTTGTCCCTAGACCTCAAAGGTTTCGAAACCTTTGAGGTCTAGGGACAAAAAACCCACTTTTTCATCAACAAATTCCTCTACCTCTCCCTCCCCTTTTTTTCTTACTTTTGCCCCCTAAAACAGCATCCAATGAAACTCAACATCCCCGATATTTCATTGTCGACATACAATTATACCTTGCCGAAAGAAAAAATTGCCCAGCACCCCCTGAGCCGGCGGGATCAATCGCGTTTGTTGGTGTACTCTGGAGAGCAGGTCAATCACCAAAGCTTCTTCCAACTCCCGGACTTCCTGCCGCCTTTGTCCTTCCTGTTTTTTAACAATACCAAGGTAATCAACGCCCGGCTGTTCTTTAAAAGAGCTACCGGCGCTACCATTCAAATATTCCTGCTGGAAGCTACAGAGCCTTTTCCTGTGCAACTCGCCTTGCAAAGTACCGGTATCTGCGTATGGGAATGTATGATCGGCAATCGAAAAAAATGGAAAAAAGAAGAAATCCTTCAGCTGGAACTGCCCGAGTCAGGAGGTGTATTGGAAGCCAGCTGGGAAAATTATGAGCAGTCCCTGGTCCGTTTTCGCTGGTCAGATGAAGATCGTACCTTTGCCCAGATCATTGAAGAGATCGGACGCATCCCCCTACCTCCCTATATCGAAAGAGAAACTACTGAAGCAGATTTGCAACAATACCAAACCATTTATTCCAAAGAAAAAGGAGCCGTGGCTGCCCCTACAGCCGGGCTTCATTTTACCGACCGGGTTTTCGAAAATTTAGCTCAAAAAGGAATACAAACTGACTTCGTAACCTTACATGTCGGAGCAGGAACCTTCCTTCCGATCAAGGAAGACGATATCCAAAAGCACGATATGCATTCCGAGCAAATTATCGTCACAGCCTCCAACCTCCAAAACCTGATCGATCACGAGCGGCATATAATAACGGTAGGTACGACCTCCATGCGGGTCCTGGAATCGCTGTACTGGCTTGGGGTCGGCGTTATGAAAAGAGAACTCCCACTACAAGATTTTACCATTAAAAAGCTATACCCCTATCAATTTGAGGCAGGAGATTTACCCAGTTACCGGGAAGTGTTTGTGAACTTATTGAATGAGATGAAGGCGCAAAACTTGCAGGTCATTTATGGGAAAACCGAAATTTTTATTTTCCCCGGCTATCATTTCAAAGTTTGTCGTGGTCTGATCACCAACTTTCATATGCCAAAAAGTACCCTGATCCTTTTAATTGCGGCCTTCGTTGGAGAAGACTGGAGAAAAATTTATCAGGAAGCACTAGACAATGATTATCGCTTTTTGAGTTATGGAGACTCTTCCTTACTGTTGCCTGCTTAATTCAATAAACATGAGACGGGGTTGTGTAAAAACTCGTTCCTCGTTTTTACCCACCCCAGATAATTTTGTTTTGGAGGTGGTTTAAAGAAAAAAACTTCGTTTTTTTCTTTAAACCACCTCCAAAAAATATATTATTGGTTATGT